>JAVJQK010000144.1 GCA_040218145.1 Sandaracinaceae bacterium
GACCGGGATCGGGACCGGGACCGGGATCGGGATCGGGAACGGGAACGGGATCGGGACCGGGAACGGGAACGGGACCGGGACCGGGAACGGGAACGGGAACGGGAACGGGAACGGGAACGGGAACGGGAACGGGAACGGGAACGGGAACGGGAACGGGGACGGGGGCGGGAACGGAAGCGGACTCGGACTCGGAAGCGGATGCGGACTCGGAAGCGGATGCGGACTCGGAAGCGGATGCGGATGCGGATGCGGATGCGGATGCGGATGCGGATGCGGACTCGGAAGCGGACTCGGAAGCGGATGCAGATTCAGACGCGGATGCGGATGCGGATGCGGATTCAGACGCGGACTCGGATGCGGACGCAGACGCCGAAGCGGACGCAGATGCGGCTTCGGGTGCGGTCGCGAACGCTGACCAGGAGGCCGAAGCGGCAGCAGATGCGGATCCCGATGCGATGAGCCCGGACGCCGACGTGTCGCGGATCGCGCGGGCCCTCGGCGTCTCGCCTTCCTGGTGCCCTGCCCCGGAGCTCGCCCACGCCGGCCTGGCCCTCTTCCTCGGTCGTCACCCGGCCCTCTCCCCGTGCTCTGCCTCTCTCCTCTCCCTCGGCTCCTCGCTCTGGCCCCTCGACGCCCCCGACCGCGACGAGGCCGAGCCCACCCCCGGCTGGTCCGCCCGCTCGATCGCCGATCACCTCGAGCAGCGCCTCGCGCGCGCCGCGGCGGCGCGTCGCCGTGCGCGATGGCTGACCCTGCTCATGGAGTCGAGCGTCAGCTGGGTGTGCGGTCCGCGCCGCCGCGTGCTGGTGCTCGCCGGGGGCGAGGTGATCCGACGAGGCTGGACCTCGCTCGACGCGTTGCCTCCTCTCCCGCCGGGGCTCCTGCGCTCGCAGGACGAGCGACGCGCGCGCTTCGATCGGGACCGGCGCGACCGACTCCGGGTGCTGACCACCGAGCTGCGCCGGCTCGAGGTCGAAGGCGCGGCGCCCGCCGTGCGAACTGGGCCGGCCGCGATCGTGCGCGGCGAGGCGCTGCGCCGCCTGCTGGCCCGGGTCTGAGTCAGAGCGACGAGACCAGGAGCTGCAGCTCTCGGGGCAACTCCGCTGCGCCGGTCAGCGCGGCGGCGCTCAGCTCGAAGCGCTCGTCCACCTCCACGAAGGCCACACGCACGCCGGCGCCGTACCTATCCAGCAACCCATCTTGCACGACCTGCGCGTGGTCCGGGCCGTCCGGGCGCGTGATGCGCGCGAACCAGATGCCGGCGCCGAGCACGTAGCCACGCCCCGTGGCCCCGAGCAGGCCTGCGAGCCACTCACGCTCCTCGCGCTGCGCGAGCCGCGAAGGGGGGAGCTTCGCCGCGAGCAGCACGGGGCGGAAGACGCCGCTCTGGTGAGAGGCGGGCGCGGCGGACGCCTGCACGATCCCCTGCGGCATCGTCGGCTGCGTGCCCGCGAGCGGGTCCCCACCGCGGGTCGGAGGCGCGGGACGCCAGCGCTCGATGGGTCGCGACGCGGGGACGCCCGCCACCCTCACGCCGAGGGAGCGAGGCGTCGACCGACTCACCCCCCGCAGCACCGCGCGGACCTCGAGCACGCTCACGGGTCGGTTCGCGGCCTCCATCTCGAGCAGGGACGCGATCAGCCCCTGGAGCTGCCGTGGGATGGCCGCGCGGCCGCTCGGTGGCTTCACCCGTGGCGCAGGCTCCTGGACCTTGCGCAGGAGCGCGGCCATGCCCGCCCCCTCGAAGGGCAGCTCTCCCGTCAAGACTTCGTACAGCGTGGCACCGAGCGCATAGAGATCCGCGGCCGGCGTCACCTCCCCGCCGACGATCTGCTCGGGCGCCATGTACGCCGGCGTCCCGATCGCGACCCCGGTCGCGGTGAGCCTCGGCTGCTCGGGCGCCGTCGGCTTGGCGATGCCGAAGTCGACGATCTTCGCGGAGTACGCGCCGCGCGCGCGGGAGACCATGATGTTGGCGGGCTTCAGGTCGCGGTGGAGGATGCCCGCGTCGTGGATCGCCTCGAGCCCCGCGCAGACGTCCCTGGCGATGTCGAGCGCCTGCAGCCAGTCCATCGCGTGCTCGCGCCGGAGCACGGCGTCGAGGGCCTCCCCCTCGAGCAGCTCCATCACGATGCACGGCTGCCAGCCGTCGAGCATCGCGCAGTCGAAGATCTGGACCACGTTGGGGTGGCGAACGCGGGCCATCGTCTGGGCCTCACGCAGGAACCGCTGCGCGAGGCCTTGATCGGTGTCGTCGTGGAGCACCTTGATGGCGACCGGCATCTCGAGCATCTGGTGCACGCCTCGGTACACCTGCCCCATGCCGCCCTCGCCGAGGAGCCCCTCCACGCGATAGCGGTCGAGGATCACATCGCCCGCGTCGATCATCGCTCTGCTCCGAGCCGGACCGGGAGGTCGGGGATCACCACGCGGCCCCCGACCAGCACGCTCGGGCGCCACGCGTCCATCGGGTCTCCGGGCCCCATCACCACGCCGCGAGATCCGTCGGGCAAGACGACCCGCGCGCCGGGCGGCACCACGCCCTCCGCGTTGATCACGAGCCGGAGCCACGCGCCGTCCACCTCCTCGTCGCCGGCGGCCGCGGACAGCAGGTCGAGCTTGGTCAGCTCGAAGTCGACCCCCTCGGGGCGACGATCGCGCTCGAGGCGATACGTCAACGCGATGAGCTTCGCCGCAGGGAGGTCCTCCAGGCCCGTCGATGGGTCGTCGGGAGCGTCCTGGGAGAGCGCGCGCAGCAGGGCCACCACGCGGACGCGGTGCGGCGAGATGCGCCCGGTCGGAGGCGGCGTCTCGAGCGCCCGCGCGAGCGCGCGCGTGGCGGCCTCCGCGAGCGTGACGCCGCCGCGCTCGGCCAGCCCCGTCGCGGAGATCATCAGCGCGGCGTGCACGGTCGCGCGGCGCGCCGAGGTGGGCAGCCGGAGCAGGCTCATCGCGTTCTCGGCCAGGCGCGCGGCCGAGACGGCGCGCCGCGCGATCGTCCACGGGAGGTCGTTCGCCTCGAGCGTTCGCTCCGCCGCGACGCGGTGAGAGGCGAGCGCCCGCTCGAGGCGGCGCACGATGGCCAGGCCCCGACTCCAGCGCCACGCTCCGTGGCTCCCGAGCCCCGACGCGTCGGCGACGGCGAGCGAGACCTGGGTCACCGCGAAGATCTCGGGGTCGACCTCCTGCGACTCCTCCCCCCAGTCCGCCTGCGGGATCTCGCGCCAGCCCACGGACCGAAGGAGCAGCTCGTCGAGGGCCGACTCGCGTCCTCGCGCGCCGTCCGCCAGCGCGCCCACCAGAGCGGTCGCCTCCGAGACGCTCGGCTTGGTCGAGAAGCTGAGCTCGTGCGCGCCGAGCGAATGCACCGCCGCCGCGACCTCCATCGCGCGCTGGTGGGCCTCGAGGTCGAGCGGCAGGAGCTTCCGGTCGGCGAACACCGCCTCCCCCACGAGCTGCACGGCGAAGGGCGGGCTGGCGCCGCCGATCGCGTCGGCGAGGCGACCGGCGGCGGCCTCGGTGGACGGATGGGTTCGGCCGTAGCGGGTGGCCGCGCGCATCGCGACGAAGAGCTCGTGCATGACGGCGAGCTTGCTCACGCCTCCTCCGGTCGGGGCGGGGTGGAGAGCGTCTTGCGGATGCGCTTGAGCGCGGCCCGGAGCTCGGGCGGCTCCACCAGCTCGCGCAGGCGCCACGCCGCGGCGCGACCCAGCCGCTCGGTGTCGCCGCGCAGCGCGTTGAGGGCGCTCAGCCGGAGCTGCGGATCCAGCCGCGTCGAGCGGCTCAGATCCACGAGGACCTCTCGCCCCTCGTCGTCGCCCCCGAGGTGGCGGCACGCCCGGGAGAACTCGCGTGGGTCCCACGGCAGGGTGTCGTGACGGCGCAGGAGATCGCCGAGATAGGACCGGACCTCCGGCGCCGTGGAGTGGGTCATCTTCCCCACGAGCGTCGAGACGCCGTCGACGCTCTGTCGGGCGAGCCGCTCGATCGTCTGCTCGTGGGCGGGGAGCCGCTCCGGGTCCAGCGCCTCGAGCGCCGCGCTGGCCGAGGTGGGCGGCAGGAGCGCGAGCATGTCGGCGAGGAGCACGTCGAGGCCGAGCCCGATCAGCACGCGCGTCAGGGCGATGGCCTCGGCGGAGTCGACGCGCTCGGGCGCCCACACCGCGAGCCAGCGCTGCGGCTCGAACGAGTAGGCCAGCTGGGTCAGGAAGTAGCGGGCGTCCGATCGGGTGGCCCCTTCGGCGAAGAGCCCGTGGAGGATCTCGCGCGCCATCGGGACGGGCGCCACGCGGAGGAGCGCCCCCAGCTCATCGGCGCCGCGCTCGAAGCGCAGCCCCTCGACGATGGCCCCCGCGACCGCCTGGGCGTCGAGGGCCGCAGACACCCGCCGCGCGGCCTCGTCCTCGGCCGCGAGCAGCTCGGTCAGGAGCGTCAGCGCGCGCGCCTCGACGCGCTCGCGCAGCCAGGCGAGCAGGCGTCGCGAGACGTCGTGGGCGTCGGCGAGCGCGCGCAGCTCCGGCTGCTCGAGCACCGCGCGGAGCTCGGCGCGCGACCAGGTCGCCGGGTCGGAGACGCCCTCCTCCAGCGAGCGGAGGTCGTCCCCCGTCAGCTCGAAGCGGCGCGCCCGGGCGTCGTTGGCGTAGCGCGCGACGTCGACACCCAGCTCGGGGAGCAGCGCCGCTCGGTCCAGCTCCACGGCCGCGATCGGCTCGGTGATCCCGGTCGGGAGGGCGGCCGCCCCCCGGGCCGCGCGCACGCCTCGCTCCGCGTCGAAGGCGGCCTCCGCGTGCTCGAGCACCTCGACGAAGCTCGCGTGCAGCTCGACCTTCAGCCCCTCGGCGCCGTCCTCGAAGAGCCAGTCGCCGAACGCGCGCAGGCTCTCCTCCTCGACCTCGAGCCGCGCCAGCGCCTCCGCGAAGCGCTCGAGGTCGGGCGCCTCCACGGGCGGCGCGAGCGCGATCGAGCGGACGCCCACCATGAACGCGGGCAGCGCCCAGCGCGCCGTCTGCGCGTCGGCCGGCACCGCGAGTCGACCGTCGATCGAGATCCCGCTCGGGCGAACCTCGAAGGCGACGTCGGCGTGCTCGAGCCAGGCGCGACGCAGGCTCTCGGCGAGGCGGCCCGTGGACGCTCCGCTCCGCGTGGCCCTCACGAGCGCGTCGAGCCCGCCCGCGATCTTGTGGCGGGCGCCGCGGGCGCGGGCCCGGACCGCCGACTGTTCGGAGTCGTCGGGAGGCTCGGAGGGGATGGTGGGAGACGCCTCGTGCACGCGCGTGACAACAGCACGTGGCGGGCCAGCGCGATGCGGGCCTCGTCGCGCCCGGATCGGCGACGGCCCTCGTCGGGCGGCCCCCACGAGCGTGGGGTCCGCCCTACAGCCCCATCACTCCGCGGGGGGCGGGAGGGTCGAGTAGGAGACGACCAGCGGCGCGGGCGCGGGCTCGGGCTGGGCGGTCGACGGCGCGGGCGCGCGGACCCGGAGGACCCTCGCCGCGAACAGCACCAGCGGCGCCGCCCCCGCGCTGAGGAGCGCGCCCATCTTGGCCGCGCCCGCGGTCGCCACGTCTGCGTAGGCGACGCCGGCCACGAAGAGCGCGACCGTCAGGCCGATCGCCGCGGTGAGCCCAGCCACGAACAGGCTCCGGCCGTCCATGCCCTCGGGGAGCGGGAAGCCCGCGAGGTGCGCCCCCATCGAGCAGACGTAGATGCCCACGGTCTTGCCGACCATCAGCGCGACGAGCACGGCCCAGCTGGCGTCTCCGACCACATCGAAGACCACGCCGGCGTTGGCGAGGCCGAAGGCGAAGAGGCCGAAGTCGACCGGCGCGTGGAAGAAGTGCTGGAAGCGGTTGAGCGTGTCCGACGCGTGCTCCTCGCTGACCGCGAACATGCCGTCGTCGTGGTCGGCGGTCGGCATGAACGGCACCACCGGGACGAGCGCGAGCGCCGGGTGCACGTGGGCCAGGAACAGCCCCGCCCAGCTGAGGAGCCCGGGCACCGCGAGGTACGCCCAGAAGCTCTTCACCCCCGCCTTGCGCATGCCCCAGGCCGCCGCCAGGCCCGCCACGACGAGGCCCAGGAAGGCGGGCTCCACGGGGTGATGCGGGTCCGGGTAGAAGACACCGATGATGACCAGCCCGATCGCGTCGTCCGCCACCGCGAGCAGGAGCAGGAAGCTCACCGCGGGGTGCTGGCGCCCGAAGGCGAGCCGCGCCACGAGCCACGCGAGCGCGATGTCGGTGGCGGTCGGGATGCCCCAGCCGCCCGCGAGGTCCATGCGGCCGATGAAGTAGAGGTAGGCGAGGAACGCCAACACGGGGCCGACCACGCCGCCGACCGTGCCGAGGAGCGGGTTGACGGCCTTCTTCGGCGGGTTGAGGGAGCCGCCCGGCAGCACCGCCTCGACGATCTCGCCCGTCGCGATGCCGAAGAAGAGCACCATGAACAGGTCGTTGACGATGAAGTGCAAGGACAGCGGTCCGTGCTCGCCGAAGGGCGACGCATGGATCAGCCACTCGTAGGACCCGGGATCCAGGTTGGCCCACACGAGGGCCGCGACGACACCGGTCAACAGCGGGACCGACAGGTCCCGCGCCTTCTTCACCACGTTCTGCACTCGTTCACCTCTGAGATTTCGCCCCCTATCTCTCGGCGGAGAGGGCGAATTCTTGAGGCGTCAGAAGCCGGGATCGCGGAGGAGCTGATGGTCGGGCGTGGGGTCCGGGGCGTCTTCGGGTGCGTCGGCCGGCGCCGCTCCCACGGACGGCGCGGTCTCGGGGACAGCCTCTTCGGAGGGGATCTGCTCGGACTGGACCGCTCCCGATCGGCCTTCTTCGCGCCGCGCGACGCCGGGCCGCGGTCGTTCGGAGGGCGCGCGGCGCCGCGCGGCGGTCTCGGCCGCGCCGCGCCGACCGACCCGTGAGGCCGCGCGGCGCGACGGCTCCGGGAGAGATGCTGAGCCCGGCGCCGTCTCGAGGGTGGCAGGGGAGCGCTCCTCGGAGGAAGGCGCGCCCTCGGTCGGACCGGCTTCGGCTCCCGCAGCGACCCCGTCTCGCTCCGCACGCGGAGAGGGGAGCGCCTGCGCGCTCGGCACCGCAGGGGGGCCGTCGACGCCCCGCGGAATGGAGGACGCCTCTCCCCGCGAATCCGCGGCGATGGGCGCCTCCCGAGGGGCGAGCAGCCACACGCCCCCCGCCCCGACGATCGCGACCACGAGGCCGAGGGCGAGCCAGGGGCGACGCGGCCGTGGGTCGACGAGCCCGTCGGAGGGCGCGTCGGCGGGCGGCTCGCCGCGGAGCGCGCGCACGACGTCCGGAGGGAGCGGCGCGGCGGCCGGCTGCGTGGGCAAGTCCCCGAGCTCGTCCTCGCCGCTCGGCGGCACAGCAGAGGGCGCCAACGTGGCGCGCGACTCGGACACCGTCCGGACCGCGCGCACGCCCGACCCGTCGAAGCTCCAACCGTCGAGGCTGGTGAGCACGGAGATGCCCGACTCGGCCACCGCCTCGTCCAGCGCGGCCCGCATGTGGCGCGCGTCCTCGAAGCGCTCCGCGGGGTCCTTCGCCATCGCGCGCTCCACCACCTGCACGAGCGGGTCCGGGACGTGGGGCGCGGCGAGCTCCAGCGGCCGCGCCTCCGCGGTGACCACCTTCATCACCACGTCGAACGGGCTCTCTCCATCGAACGGCAGCTCTCCGCTCAGCGCCTCGTAGAGGAGCACGCCCGCGCTGTAGACGTCGCTGCGCGCGTCGACGGCGCGCCCCTGCGCCTGCTCCGGCGACATGTAGTGCGGGGTCCCCTGGACGATGTCGTCTCGGGTCGGCACGGCGGACTTCAGCCCGTCCACCTTGCCCAGGCTGCGCGAGATGCCGAAGTCGAGCAGCACCGGGAAGTCACGACCGTCTTCTTCCACCATGAAGACGTTCTCGGGCTTGAGGTCGCGGTGCACGATCCCGAGGTCGTGGAGCGCGCCCAGGCCCGAGAGGATGTCGGAGAAGATCCGAGCGGCGCGTGACGGCTCCCAGAGATCCCGGTCCAGCGCGACCGACATCTCCTCACCCTCGAGGAAGTCCATCACCATGAAGGGCACGCCGCCCTCCTCCTCGAGGAAGCCGAAGTCGTGGATCGAGACGACGTTGGGGTGGCGAACCGCGGCCCCGAGCCGCGCCTCGCGCACGAAGCGATCCCGCACCTGCGGCCGACGCCCGCCCTGGATCTCCAGCAGCTTGATCGCGACGCGCCGCTGCAGCGCCACGTGCTCGGCCAGGTACACCACGCCGAACCCGCCCGCGCCCAGCCGCGACAGCACGCGATAGCGCCCGTCGAGCACCGCGCCGGCCCGGTCGGTGTCGTCGCCCGTCCGACCCACCGATTCGCGCGCCTCGACGGGGCTCCCTTCGTCGTGCTGGGTCATCGGACCCGTCACAGCGCAAGTTGCAGGCCAAGGTCACCCGCGGGAGGGAGTCTCTCCGCGTGGGTCTCCGCCGGAGGGTGCGCCCCACATGTCGGGGGGTGCGCCCGCTCAACCGCCCGCGATGCGCTTCACCTCGTCCGCGAGCGACATGGGATCGAACGGCTTGGCGATGATGCCCGTCGCGCCGAGGTCGCGGTAGCGGTCGACCTCGTGCTTCTGGATCTTCGCGGTCATGAAGATCACGGGCACCGACGCGGTCTCGGGATCCTCCCGCAGGCGCTCGAACGTCGAGGGGCCGTCGAGCCCGGGCATCATCACGTCCAGCAGGACGACGTCGGGTTTCTTCTCCTTCGCGAGCAGGAGCCCCGTCTCGCCCGAGTCCGCGAGGAAGACCTCGAGCCCGCCCACCTCGGAGAGCGCGAGCTCCCCGATCGTGCGGATGTCCGCCTCGTCATCGATCAACAGAACGCTTCGAATGTCCATGTGGCTGCCCGGAGGATACCCGACCCACTCCGGCCGCGTCATCGGCCGCGGCCCACAGCCCGTCGGGTCACGCCCACGACCGCGCGGCGCGAGGGTTCGCAATCGTACGGCGAGGGGCCTGGCACGCGACCTGCTCGGAGGACGTCCAGCGGCACGTCGCCGCGGAGGGAGAACACATGCAGGACACCATCAAGCAGCAGCTCCAGACCCGCCTCGGCCTCAGCGAGGAGCAGGCCACGAAGGCCGCGCAGATCGTCATGGAGATCGTGCAGGAGAAGGCGGGCGAGAAGCTCGGTGGGGTCGCCGGCGCGGGCAAGGCGCTCGGCGGCATCGGCGGCCTCCTGGGCGGCAAGTGAGCCCCCGCACCTTTCTTTTCATTCGCCTCGAAGTTGGGATCTGAACGAACGCCTTGGTGGACTGGCAGATCCGAGTCTGGTGCAAGCCGGAAGATTACTGGACCGTGTGGGAGGCCGCCGTCCGCGAGGCCAAGTACGCGCTCGACGGTGCGTCCATCGGGATCCCCTTCCCGCAGATGGACCTCCACCTCGACCGCGCCGTGGTCGACGCGCTCGGTGTGGCCAAGAAGGCCGGGCTGCCTGCCTTGAGCGTCACGAGCTCGAGCCCGGGCATCGCCTGAGCCTCACACGGGCTGGGTGGGTGTGGGAACCCCGAGGGGTCGCTCCGATGCGTCGGGGCGGCCCCTCGCTTTTCCGTCAGAAGGACACGGGCCGCGGGTTGTTCTCGGTGCCCCCCGGCATGCCATCGCCGATCTGGCCGAACATGTCGTAGCCCCAGCACCACGCGCGGCCTCCCGGATCCACGGCGCAGGTGTGGTCGGCCGCCGCGCCCACCGAGAGCTGCGTGGCGTTCAAGGGCGGCTGCACCTGCACCGGCATCATGCCGGGCGGGAAGGTGCCGCCCTGGCCGAGCTGCCCGCGCGAGTTGTCGCCCAGGCACCACACCCGGCTCAGTGAGCCGAGATAGCAGGTGTGGTCCTTCCCGGTCCCGACCGCCGTGACGTTGATCGCCCCGCCGACGAGCGTGGGCTGCACGATCGACGACGGGCTCGTGCTGCCCGACGACTGCCCGGACCCGTTGCGTCCCCAGCAGTAGAGACGGCGCGCGGCGTTCACCACGCACGTGTGCCCGCCACCCGCCGCGATCGAGCGAGGGCTGGGGACCGCCGCGGTCGTCTGCACGGGCGTCGCGCTGTTCGTCGGCGCGCCGCTGGTGCCGAGCTGACCGTCGAGGTCGTTGCCCCAGCAATGGATCGTGTCGTCGTCGAGCAGGGCGCAGGTGTGGAACTCGCCCGCCGCGATCCCGACCGCGGTCCGCATCGCGGGCAGCGTCGCCTGCACGGGGATCCCGTTGTCGAGCGTGGTGGTCCCGTTGCCCATCTGACCGAGGTCGCCGCGGCCCCAGCACCACACCTCGCCCACCGAGGTCACCACGCACGCGTGGCTCCCGCCCACCGCGAGCAGGATCGCCGGGTCCGCGGTGAGCATGACCGGGCCCGGGGTGGGCCGCGGTCCGCTGGGCGCGCCGTCTCCCATCTGTCCGTAGGAGTTCTCGCCCCAGCAGTAGGGCACGCCGAACTCCTCGAGCCCGCACGCGAACTGCAGCCCGGCCCCGACGCCGACCAGCGGCGGGGTGGAGGCCTGGTTGGGCACGGCGTGCGACATCGTCATCCCGTCGCCGAGCTGTCCCGTGCCGCCCTCGCCCCAGCAGGCCGCGCCCCCGTTCGCCCGGGTCGCGCAGGTGAAGTCCGACCCCGCGGCGATCACGGCGACGTCGTCGCAGTCGCCCGCGACGCAGCTCCCGGCCGCGCCGCACGACACCCCACACGCGCCGCAGTTGCCCGCGTCGGCGTCGAGGTCGGTCTCGCACCCCGGCATCCCGTCGCAGTCGCCCAGCGATCCGGTGCACATCGTGACGCACGCCCTGTCGATGCAGGCCGCGCTCATGCCGCAGCCCATCCCGCAGGTGCCGCAGTTCATCGGATCCGTGCGCAGGTTCGTCTCGCACCCGTTCGCCGGGGCGAGATCGCAGTCCTCGAAGTCCGGCGCACACCGGCACGTCCCGAAGTCGCAGAAGGCGTTGGCGCCGCAGGCGGTCCCGCAGCCTCCGCAGTGGCTCGGGTCCGAGTCGGTGAAGGTCTCGCACCCGTCCGAGGGATCCAGGTTGCAGTCGGCGCGGTCGAGCGGGCAGGTCCCGAGCACGCAGGTCCCGCCCGAGCAGAGGTTGTCGGGCGGGCAGCGGTTGCCGCAGCTGCCACAGTTCGACGCGTCGCCGTCGGTGAAGACCTCGCAGCCGTCGGACGCCACCATGTTGCAGTCCTGCGCGCCCGAGACGCAGACGCAGCTCCCCGAGACGCAGTTGGTGCTCGGCCCGCAGAAGACGCCGCATCCGCCGCAGTGGCTCGGATCGGTCGCCGTGTCGGACTCGCAGCCGTCTCCCGCGAAGAGGTTGCAGTCCTCTCTCCCGGGCGGGCACGTGCCGATCACGCACGCGCCTCCCATGCACACGTTGTCCGGCGGGCACATGAACCCGCAGCCTCCGCAGCTCATCGGATCGCTGTCCGTCGCCGCCTCGCATCCGTTGGTCGGGTTGCCGTCGCAGTCGTCGAAGCCCGGGTCGCACATGTCCACCGCGCAGCGGAAGCCGCCGAAGGGGTCGGGCTCGCAGCGGGTGGTCGCGACGTTCGCGCCAGGCGTGCACGCGTTCCCGCAGGAGCCGCACGCCGCGGTGGTGTCCAGTCGGGCCTCACAGCCGTTGGCCGCCACGCCGTCGCAGTCGCCGAGGCCGGGATCGCACGTCAGCGAGCAGGTCCCGCCGAGGCACTCGCTCCGCCCGCCGACCCCGCCGCCGCAGGTCACGCCGCAGCCTCCGCAGTTGCTGGGGTCCGAGTCCGTCTGCGTCTCGCAGCCGTCGCGCGGAGACCCGTTGCAGTCGTCGAATCCAGCCGCGCAGGCGTCGATCTCGCACGCGTAGCCCGCGCCCACCATCGCGCACCGGACGGTGTCGGCGCCCGGGAGGAAGCTGCAGTCGTTGCCGCAGTTGCCGCAGCTGGTGATCACGTCGATGGGCTGCTCGCAGCCGTCCCGGTCGTCGCCGTTGCAGTCGTCGAACCCCGCGACGCAGAAGTCGACGCGGCACGTGCCGCCGAAGCAGGCCGCCGCCGCGTTCGAGAGCGCGCACGTGCTGCTCGCGGGGACCTCGTCGACCGCGGAGTCGCAGTCCTGATCTCGCCCGTCGCAGGTCTCGGCCGCGGCGGGAGAGATGGCCGCGTCGCCGTCGTTGCAGTCGCCGCCCCGCGCGACGTAGCCCGCGATCGCGGCGCAGGAGACCATCGCCCCGCTGCTCGGGCTCCCGTAGCCGTCGCCGTCGACGTCGCGGAACCAGACCGCGTCGGTCGCGCCCTCGTCGACGATCATGTCACAGTCGTTGTCGCGGCCGTCGCAGATCTCGAGCGCCCCGCCGCCGGTCGCGGGATCCGCGTCGTCGCAGTCCTCGCCGAAGGGCGGACCGCACGCGAGGTCGACCACTCCGTCCCCGTCGTCGTCCTCGAGATCGTTCACCCCGACCCGGAAGTCCGCCGCCCCGTTGCAGTCGTCGTCGACGCCGTTGCACAGCTCGGCCGACGCCGGGTTCACCCCCGCCTCGTCGTCGTCGCAGTCGGTGGACAGGATGCTGAAGCCCGCGCCCAGTCGCATGCAGCTGCGGGTCACGCCGCTGGACGAGGCGCCGAAGCCGTCGCCGTCACGGTCGCCGTACCAGTCGACCTCGGTCGGGCTCTCGTCGATGGTGCCGTCGCAGTCGTTGTCGTCGCCGTCGCAGAGCTCCGCGAAGCCGGGCCGCACGGCGGCGTCCCCGTCGTCGCAGTCGCCGCCCACCGTGGCGAAGCCTGGCGCGTCCGCGCACGCGATCATCGCCCGCGCGTCGTCACCGACCCCGTCGTAGTCACCGTCGACGAAGCCCATGAGCGCCACGCCCTCGTCGACGGTCCCGTCGCAGTCGTCGTCGAGCCCATTACACACCTCGGGGACGAGGGGGCTGATGCCCGCGCGGGTGTCGTCGCAGTCGGTGCCGCAGACGAGCGCGCCGTCCATCTCGTTGCAGCAGCGCGCGGCGAGCTGGCCGTCGCCGTCGCCGTCGACCGCCCCGAAGGTCGTCGGGTCGCAGTCCTCGTCGACGTTCTCGGCGTCGCAGCGCTCGAAGTTGCCGGGGAAGCGATCGGCGTTCGCGTCGTCGCAGTCCGTGCCGAGTGGAGCCCCGGCTCCGTCGACGCACGTGGCGTCCCCGAATCCGTCGTCGTCGGCGTCCGGGGCCTCGCTCTCGCACGCGTCGCGGGTCTCGTCGCATGTGTCGATCGTGCACTCGATCCCGTCGTCGCAGTCGGGCGCGTCCCCGGGGACGCACCGCCCCATCGCGCAGACCTCCTCGCCGTTGCAGAACAGGCCGTCGTCACAGTCCATGTCCTCGGAACACGACGGCCCGGTGTCGGCGGGCTCGAGCCCGGAGTCCGAGGCGGCGTCGGGCGGGCCGTCGGGACCACCGCAAGCGCTGAAAAAGAGAACCAGGACGACCAGCCGGTGAACTCTCGACAACCCCTCACCCTCCCCCGTACGACGAACACGTACCCGGATCGCACACCCCAAGAACGCGGACCCAAGAACGACTGTCTTTTGCCGTTCTGATGGTACCGTATGCAGACGAATCCATGAGCGAAGCGTCGCCAGCAGAATCAGCGGACCCGGAGAGCGGGCTCGAGGGCAAGGTCTTGCTCGGTCGCTATCGCGTGGAGCGCGTCCTCGGCGAGGGCGGCATGGGCGCCGTGTACCTCGCGCGCCACGAGCTCATCGACAAGGGCGTGGTCATCAAGGTCCTGCACGAGGACATGGCCAAGGACGAGGGCGTGGTCGAGCGCTTCCGGCGCGAGGCGAAGGCCGCCACCGCGATCGGCAACGAGCACATCGTCGACGTGACCGACATGGGCGAGCTCGACGACGGCTCGCCATTCATCGTGATGGAGCTGCTCGAGGGGCGCGCGCTCGCGGACGCGATGGAGGAGGACGGCCCCTTCCCCATCTCCCGCTGCGTGCACGTGGTCCGGCAAGTGTGCGACGCGCTCTCCGCCGCGCACGCGAAGGGCATCGTCCACCGCGACCTCAAGCCCGACAACATCTTCCTCGTGGAGCGGCGCAAGGATCCCGACTTCGTCAAGGTGCTCGACTTCGGGATCTCGAAGATGCAGGAGGTCCCCGGGCTGCAGGGGAACCTCACCCAGACCGGCATGGCGATGGGCACGCCCACGTACATGGCGCCGGAGCAGGCTCAGGGCCTCAAGACCCTCGACCACCGCGCCGACATCTACGCGCTGGGCGTCATCCTCTACGAGATGCTGGCGGGCGAGCTGCCGTTCCTGGCCGAGACCTACCCGGCCCTGCTCCTCAAGATGATGACGGAGGACCCGCCTCCCCTGACCACCAAGCGTGGCGACGTGCCGGTGGGGCTCGCGGACATCGTGCACGGCGCGATGGCCAAGCAGCCGGACGATCGACCCGCGACGATGGCGGAGCTCTCGGCGGCGCTCGAGCGATACGGCGCGATCGAGGTCGATCCGCAGCTCTTGGCCCCGCCGTCCGGCCACGACTCGGACTTCGTCAGCGGCGTGCAGGAGACGATGGCCGCCTCCCCCGCCGTCAAGAAGGCGCGCGACGTCGGCACGGAGCCGCAGGGCGCGCACGATCCAGCCGACGCCGCGATGGCGCCCACGGAGCGACCTCCGGCGCCCGAGCTCGAAGCGCTGACCGCGGAGCCGGAGGCGACGCCGCCGTCGGGACCGAGCCGCGCGCCGATGTGGACCGGGCTGGGGCTGCTCGCGGTGGGCCTCGTGGGCGGCCTCGTCGCGTGGCGCGTCGCGAGCGCGCCGTCGGAGGCGCAGGCCCCGGAGGTGCCGACCGTCGAGGCGCCGGTCACGCAGGCCGCGGCCGAGGAGGTCCGCGTCCGGATCCGCGTCACGCCGGCGGACGCGCACATCTTCCTCGGCGAGGTCGAGTACCCGAACCCGATGGACGCGCAGCGCCCGCGCAGCCTCGATCCGCAGCCGCTCCGCATCGAGCGGGAGGGCTTCCGGACCCTCGAGCGCGTCGTCGTGCTCGACCAGGATCGCAGCTACGACTTCGAGCTCGCCGAGGAGAGCGCGGCCGTCGAGGCGCCGCCCGAGACGACGACGGAGCCCGCGGCGAGCGAGCCGAGTCGGCGGCGCGGTCGCCGCGGTGACCGAGCCCCGCGGGAGACCCAGGAGACCCAGGCGCCGGCGCGCGCTCGGCCGGAACAGACCCCGCCGCCGCGCGAGACCGCGCCGCCGGCCCAGACGGAGACGAGAACCCCCGATGGCATCTACCAGGGACGCCGTGGCGACCTTCGCGACGACTTCTAGCTCGTTCCTCTTGCTGCTCCTCTTCGCTTCGAGCCCCGCCTTCGCGCAGGAGGCCGAGGCCGAGGTCCAGGCGGAAGGAGAGGCGGAGGAGAGCGAGGCCGACCCGGAAGAAGAGGCGCGCTTCGCCGAAGCCCGGGACCGCTTCCGTCAGGGCGTCGCGCTCGCGCGCGCGGGCAACTGCCGTGGCGCGCTCGCGGAGCTCCAGGCGTCGCTCGAGATCCTCCCCCGGCCGAACACGCTCTACAACATCGCGACCTGTCAGGAAGAGCTGCACCGCTACGACCTCGCCGTCGACGCCTACGCCGCGTACCTGGAGATGGCCTCCGAGGACGAGCCCGACCGTCCGGCCGTCGAGGCGACGATGCGCACCCTCCGCATGTTGCTGGGCACCATTCACATCGAGACCAACACGGCGGCCGAGGTGTGGCTCGACGACCGTGTGGTCGGCGAAGCCCCGGGCGACGTGCTCGTCCCCGGCGGCAGCCACGTGATCGAGCTGCGCGCGGAGGGTCACCTCCCCGAGCGGCGCGAGGTGCAGGTCGCCGCGCAGCGCACGGTGAGCCTCGAGGTGACGCTGTCGACCGCGGAGGAGAACGTGGTCTTCAACACCACCATCGAGCGGCCGCCCATCCCGGCGCCGGTCTTCTGGGGTGGGGTCGCGCTCACCTTCGTCACCGCGGCCATCGGCGCCTACTTCGGCGTGCAGGCCCTCCAGATCCGGGAGACCGAGCTGTCGAGAGACCCGCGCCTCCCCCCCAACCTCGACGCCATCGAGGAGTCGGCCATCATCGCCGACGCCTTCTTCATCGGCGCGACGATCTTCGGCGCGGCCACGGTCGTGCTGGCGTTCCTGACCGACTTCGGCGGCGAGCCGGAGACGGAGCAGGACGAGCCCGAGGCAGCGCGCGTTCGTCCGCTCCTCGGACCCGCGTACGCGGGGCTGGAGGTACAGTGGTGAGAGCGCTCGCGATGTCGGCGCTGCTCCTCGGAGGCTGCAGCGCGCTGGGACTCACCGATGGGCTCGAGCAGGAGGGCTGCACCTCCTGCGCGGATCTCAACGCGGTCGATCCTCCGCCGGCGTGCATGAGCTGGCAGTGCATCGACGGCTTCTGCGCGCTGGACGTCGAGGACCTCGACGAGGACGGCGTGCCCTCGCGCATGTGCATCCCCGAGGGTGAGCCCTACGACTGCGACGAGGCCGACCCGGAGATCGCGCAGACCTTCGAGGAGTCGTGCGACGGCAAGGACAACGACTGCGACGAGACCGTCGACGAGGACCTGTTCCGGCTGGCTCGCTACCCCGAGCTGCCCGACGTCGAGGCGCTCTCGCTGGCCCCCCACGACGAAGGGCTCGCGGCCGTCTTCACCCGGAGCTCGGCCGAGGACGGCCTGCGCGTCCTCCGCCGGTTCCGTACGGACGATCCCATCGAGCCCATCGAGACGATCGCGGAGGACTACGCGGCGCCCATCGTCGCGCGGCAGACGGCGCTCGGCGCGGAGGACGACGACAGCGGGGGCCTGGACGTGGCCTTCGTTCCCCGCGGCGGGTCCTGCCCCCGGGCGCTGGTCGGGCGCTGGCGCGCGGGTGATCCGCTCGCGCTTTCCGACCGGCACCGCGTCGCGACCGACATCGGGCTGCCCAAGCTGGGCGGGAGCTGCCCGGACGACGCCACCCCGGTCGGCGACCTCGCGCTCGCCTCCGTCGGCGACGCCGCGCTCCTGCTCTGGCGGGAGGTCGACGCCGGCCCGCCGAGCTGCCCCTCCACGCCGTCGGCGGTAGGAGCGCTCTTGCTGCGCGACGGCGTCCAGGGCAGCCCGACGCGGCTCGCCGAGTCGCTCGGGCCCCCGGACGTGATCCCTCTCGGCACCGGCCGGGCCCTCGCCGCGCTGCCCGTCGACGGAGCGGTCGATCTGTACGAACTGACCCTGAACAGCCGGATGGGGATCACGAGCGTCGAGCGTGTGGCGAGCGAGCCGTGCGAGGGCGACGCCTGCGTCGACCTGTCGCTCGCGCGCTGGGAGAGCCGGGAGGGCGCGCGGGTCGGCCTGGCCTACCGGACAGGTGGGTGCGGCGACGCCGCCGTCCGGCTGCGGCGCTGGGATCCCGAGAGCTGGGAGGCGCTCGACGCGGCGCCCATCGAGGTGACCGGAGCCGGCGCGATCGGGCGGGTGGCCCTCGCGGCGCGCACCGAGGGAGGCGGCTGGGGCGTCGCGTGGGCGACGGCGTCGACCGTGTCGGCGCGGCTCTTCGACGAGGACGGCCTGCCGACCACGGGAGCGCTGCCCGTGAACGTGTCGGCGCCCGTGACGGCCGCGATGGCGGCGGCCTGGCCCACGGACGGCCTCGTGCAGGGCTTCACGGTCGCCTACCACGACCCGGGGCCGGCCAGCGAGCTCGTCCAGGCCCACCTGTCGGAGCGGAGCTGCGGCGGTCCGTGACCGTGGCTCGGGGCGCGGCGCTCTGCTAAGAGCGCGGCCATGCGCTACTCCCGAGCCTTCATCCCCACCGTCAAAGAGGCGCCCAAGGACGCGACCATGCCGTCGCACGTCCTGCTCCTGCGCGGTGGCTACATTCGCATGGTCGGCGCCGGGATCTACGAGCTGCTCCCGCTCGGCCTGCGCGTGATGAACAAGATCGCCTCCATCGTGCGCCAGGAGATGGACGGCGCGGGCGCGCAGGAGCTGCTCATGCCGACGCTGCTCCCCAAGGAGTACTTCGAGGAGAGCGGCCGCTGGGAGGGCTTCGGCTCCACCCTGCTGCGCCTGAAGGATCGCAAGGGAGGTGACTATCACCTCGGCCCGACGCACGAGGAGATCATCACCGACCTCGTCCGGCGCGAGATCCGCTCGTACAAGCAGATGCCCCTGAACCTCTACCAGGTGCAGATGAAGTTCCGCGACGAGCCGCGCCCCCGCGCCGGGCTCCTGCGCTGCCGCGAGTTCCTCATGAAGGACGCGTACTCCTTCGACGCCGACGAGGCGGGCGCGACGAAGAGCTACGAGATCATGCGCGACGCCTACCACCGCATCTTCTCGCGGCTCGGGCTCGAGTACCGCGTGGTCAGCGCCGACAGCGGCGCGATGGGCGGCAGCACGAGCGCCGAGTTCCAGGTGCTCGCCCAGAACGGCGAGGACGCGATCGTCGCCTGCACCAGCTGCGACTACGCGGCCAACGTCGAGGTGGCGGAGACCGTCGTGCCCGACGCGGCCAGCGACCACGAGTCCGACCTCCTCCCCATGGAGAAGGTCCACACTCCGAAGGCCAAGACCATCGACGAGGTGGTGAGCTTCCTCGGCGGCGGGCTGCGGCCCGAGGGCATGATCAAGAGCCTGATCTACGGCGCGGGCGACGCGGTCGTGATGGCCTGCGTGCGCGGCGACCACGACGTCAACGAGGTCAGGCTCGCGCGCCTGCTCGGGGTCGAGGAGGTCTTCCTCGCCAGCGACGCCGACATCGTCAAGGCGACCCGCGCCAAGCCCGGCTTCGCCGGCCCGGTGGGCTTCTCGGGGCGCGTCATCGTCGATCCCGACGTCACCCACGTGCTCAACGCCGTCGCGGGCGCGAACGAGACCGACCACCACCTGAAGAACGTGACCTTCGGGCGCGACTTCGAGGGCGAGGTGGCCCAGATCCGCCAGGTGTCCGAGGGCGACGAGTGCCCCAAGTGCAGCTCGCCGCTGAAGCTCTACCGCGGCATCGAGGGCGGCCACATCTTCATCCTCGGCACCCACTACAGCGAGAAGATGAACGCCACGTTCCTCGACGAGCAGGGCACGTCGCTCCCGGTGGTGATGGGCTGCTACGGCATCGGCGTCTCGCGCCTCGTCGCCACCGCGGTGGAACAGAACCACGACGACGACGGTATCCGCTGGCCGATGGCCATCGCGCCCTACCAGGTGATGCTCACGCCCATCGGCAAGGGCGGCGAGCCCTTCGAGGTCGCCGAGACGCTGCACGACGAGCTGACGGCGCTGGGCGTGGAGGTCCTGCTCGACGACCGGAACGAGCGCCCGGGCGTGAAGTTCAAGGACGCCGACCTGCTCGGCATCCCGCTCCGCGTGACCCTCGGCGCCCGCGGCCTGAAGGAGGGGCAGCTCGAGCTCAAGGCGCGCGACGCCGCGGACAACGAGATGATCCCGCTCGAGGGCGCCGCCGCGACCATCGCGGCGCGGGTGAAGGAAGCGCTGGCGTGAGCGAAGCGGAGACGCGCCGCTCACCCTGGCTGACGCAGGTCGCCCTGCTGATCGCGTTCCTGATCGTGACGGCCGTGGGCGTCTTCACCGTCGTGGTGCCGGAGCTGCAGGACGACGCGGACGAGGAAGAAACCGCCGAGGAGAGCGAATCCCAGGCCCCCGCGGACCGTCCATGAGGGCATGAACGTCCTCGATCAGCGACATCAAAGCAGCGTATCGCATCGAAAACGCTCGTTTTTTGCACAGGTGGGGATCATCACTCATCCTGATCGAGGATGATCCACCGGACGGGCAGTGTCGCGCTGACGGTCTGGGTCGTGACCCTGGGGTCATGGCTCGGAGCGGCGCCGGCCTCCGCGTGGGATGACGCGCCGCTCTGCGCGTACCCGACGAGCGACTCGAGCGGCCCCGCGTGGACCGAGCCGGAGTGGATCGCGGCCCCTACGCAGGTGCCGATGTGCACGCCGACCGCGCCGACGGAGCCGGCCGACGAGATCATCGAGGCGCCCGACGCGCGCGCGTCCCTCGCCGAGGCCCGACGGCTCGCCGCGGCGGGCCGGACCGCGGAGGCGATCCTGCGGCTCCGGATCACGAGCGAGGCCTACCCGTCCATCGCCGATCGGCTCGCGCTCGAAGAGGCGGGCTGGCGCATGGCGCGGGGCGCGGACGAGGCGGCCTGCGCGGCCTACGCGCGCGCCGAGGAGAGCCCTCACCGCACCGTTCATCTCCGGGCGCGCGTGGGTCGCGCGCGGTGCGTGCTCACGCTCGCCGACCGCGAAGGCGAAGAGCTGCTGGACGAGCTGCTGCGCTTCTGGCCGGACCTCCCGCAGCGGGAAGAGCTGCACCATCTCCTGGCCGAGGCGCGCCTCGCGTGGGGCGAGACCGACGACGCGATCGCGCTGCACCGGCGGATCGATCTGCTGACGCCCGGCAGCCCTTGGGCCGCGCGGAGCCGGAGCGCGCTCGAGCGCATCGCGGCGAGCGGCGTCGAGGTCCGCCCGCTCACCGCGCCGCAGCGGGTGGAGCGCGCCGAGCGGCTGGTCCGCAGCGGCCCGATGGACCTGGCGCGCGAAGAGATCGCGGCGCTCCGGGCCGATGAAGATCTCCCGCGGCATCTCTCGCAGTCCGTGGCGCGCTCGGCGGCCCGCATCGCGCGGGTCGAGGGTCGCTGGGCGGACGCGCACGCGCTCCTGCGCGAGGCGATGGGGCTGCCCGACCTCGACGAGGAGGAGTCCGACGCGCTCGAAGCGCGCGTGGAGGACCTCGAGCGCGCGGCCGAGTCCCGCGTGGCCGATGACGTCCGCCGCCGCATCCGCTCGATCACCCGCGGGCGCACCCTCGACCGACAGGGCACCGCGCGCCTGTACGCCGTGCTGCGCATCGCGGCGCGCGCCCAGCTCGCGGACGAGGTGACCGACATCCTCCAGGTCATCGTGGAGCGGCGGACCATCCCGCCGGGGCTCCGCTTCGAGGCGGCCATCCTCGGCGCCGGCACGGGCGACGACGCCCTCGTGGCGCAGCTCTTCGAGAGCGCGAGCCGTCACCCGAGCTTCGGCATGGCGGCGCGTTATCACCGCGCTCGCGCGCTCGAGCGGCTCGGCCGGCTCGACGAAGCGCGCGCCGAGTACGCCGCGATCGTGACCGAGGACAGCGAGCGGCTGCCCTACTACGCGATGTGGTCGCGGCAGCGGCTGCGTGAGACCGGCCACGTCGACACGCCCACGCCGCGCGAGCTGGCCGCGCTCCCCTCGATCGGCATCAGCTGCACCTCCGGCCCGTACAGCCCCGCGCTCGGAAAGACCGGCGGGCTCGAGGGCGCGAGAGACGTCAGCTGCACGGTCCCGATGCCGTCCAACCCGTACTCGGAGGAGCCTGCCGAGGACGACGCCGCGACGCCCCGGGGCGAAGACTCCGAGCCGCTCCCCGACCCGCTCGCGGAGGCGGACGAGGCCGCGGCGGCGCTCGAGCGTGCGGAGGCCGAGGCCCGCCCGAACATCGCGCTGAGTGACGCGGAGATCCTCGAGCGGCTCGAGCCCGTGGCCGAGGCGCACGGCGAGACCTTCCCGTGGCTCACGCGCGCGATGGATCTCGTCCGGCTCGGGGAGACGGACGCCGCGGCGGACGAGCTGCACGAGACCTACATCACCTGGCGCGAGGCGACGGGCGGCGGCAGCCTGCGCGCGTCCCTGGCGGGCGTGATGCGCGGCGGCTCCCCGCCCCGTCACCGCGTCGCGATGGACACCTGGCGAGGGCGCCGTCGCTTCCCCGCGGCCCCGCGCGAGACGCTGGCCCTGGTGTGCGCCGCGCTCGGCGACCACGGGCTCGCCATCCGGTTCGGAGGCGGCTTCGGCGTCTCGGGGCCTCGGCCTCGCGCCTACGCCGACATCGTCGAGGCGGCCGCGGCGCGCCACGGCGTGGAACCGGAGCTGCTCTTCGCGGTGATGCGAGTCGAGAGCGTCTACAACCCGCGCATCATCAGCTACGCGGGCGCCGTCGGGCTGATGCAGATCATGCCGCGCACGGGCACCCTCATCGCACGCGCGCGACGGCAAGACGACTTCACGGTCGACCAGCTGCTGGAGCCCGAGATCAACATCGACATGGCGGCGTGGTACCTCGCGTCGCTCATCGAGCGCTTCGAGGGCCGCCTGCCCCTCGCCATCGCGAGCTACAACGGCGGCCCCCACAACGTGCGCCGCTGGATGCGGGACCACTCCCCGGACATGCCGCTCGACGCCTTCCTCGAGCGCATCCCCTTCGCGCAGACCCACCGCTACGTGCGCCGCGTGATGACGCACTACGAGGCCTACAAGGCCCAGCGCGGAGAGCGCCTCGCCGCGGTCGACGTCCGGCTCCCCGACCTCGACCCCGACACCGTCGCGTTCTGAGCAGGTCCGCTGTTCAGCGGGGTCGCCCTCCGGGAGCGGCCTCCCAGCGCCTCTCGCCCGGAGGATGACAAAGACAATCGACGGCGACAAGGCTTGTTCTTCGCCGATTCGAGCGCACGCTCTCGTCTCTCGGAGGGCGAATGACGGACGCGGTGAAGCGGTGGTGGGAGTCGCTGGACGACGACGCGCGCGAGGCGCTGAGGGCGCTCGACGACCCACGCCGAGACGACGTGGCGCTGGCGTGGGACGAGGAGCGCGGGGCGTTCGAGGCGCTGCCCATCGAGGTGGTCGGGCGCTTCGTCGACCCGGAGGACGCGAGGGACGACGCGCTCGCGCGGCAGCAGCTGCTCGAGTACGTGAACGCGCACCCCGAGCTCGAGTTCTTTCTGCGGGAGCGGCGCTTTCATATCTGCCGGGCGCACGCCGCCGCGCGATCGGTGCTCCGGAGCGGTGTGATCCCTGCGGGCTTCGAGTGTCCCCTGCGGGAGCGCTCGTGCCCGTTCGAGCGAGCGCTCGCGCAAGGGGAAGGGAGCGTCACGCTGGCGCTCCGCGCGAAGCCGCCGCCCGCTCGCGTCCCTGACGCCATGGAGTAGGCTCGGGGGTATGAGCGAGAGCCTCCAGGACCGGTACGCGCCTCACAACGCGTGCTTCGGGTGCGGCCCGTCGAACGACAAGGGGCTGCGCATCAAGAGCATGGTCGAGGAGAACGAGGTCGAGGGCGACGAGGTGGTCGCGCGCTGGCGCCCGGAGGAGCACCACCAGGCGTTCCCGGGCGTGCTCAACGGCGGCATCTGCGGCGCGCTGCTCGACTGCCACTCGAACTGGACGGCGGCCTACGCGCTGATGAAGGCGGCGGGAGACGAGAGCCCGCCGTGCACGGTGACGGCGGACTTCCACGTGACCCTGAAGCGGCCGACGCCGATGGACGTCGAGCTGCTCCTGCGCGCGCGCGCGACGGAAGTGAAGGGACGGAGCGCGGTGATCGAGGCGACGCTGGAGGCGAACGGGAAGGTCACCGCGACGTGCCGCGGGACGTTCGTCGCGGTGACCGAAGGACACCCCGCCTACCATCGCTGGTAGGGCAGGGATCAGGTCATCGCGGGCGGCTCGTTCCCTGGATCCCCGGCGGGCGGCCGCTCGTCCGGCTCGATCATGGGCGGCTTCTGGGGCGGCGGCGGCACCACTGGTGGCTCGTCGTCGTCCGGCTCCTCGGCCGGCGGCTTCTTCTTCGGCGGCGTGATCGGCTCCTCGTCGGAGCCGGGTCCGCCGGGCATGTCCTCGGGACGCTCGGGAATTCTGGGGTCACCCATGTCCTCTCTATAAGTCCTGTGAGCCGGTTGCCGAGCCTCGGACCTCAATTACCCTGATGCCGATGCTGAACCCGAGTCTCCCCCTGGTGGCGTCGTCGCTGGCGCTGCTCCTGTCCGGCTGCCTGGTCGAGGAGCAGGGGCAAGTCGCCGCGAGCCAGACCGGCGCCCTCCTCGAGCCTCCCGCCGTGCGCGGCGACACGCTCGCGTTCTCCGTCGAGGGCTGCGGCCAGCCGCTCCGTGACGGGCGCGCGCTCGCTCGCCAGCCCTACGTGCAGCTCGTCGACGCGGACTCCGCCAGCGTGCTGTGGACGGAGAACGCAGCGCACGACTTCCTCGTCTGGCGGCCGGGCGAGACCCCGCGCGAGGTCGGCTCGCGGATCGAGGAGACCACCTTCCTCGGCGCCGACCGTGCGCAGCGGCAGGTCGATCTCCGTGGGCTCGAGCCGGGCGCGCTCCACTGCTACGCGCTGCGGGACGAGGACGGAGCGCTCCTCGGCCCGTTCGGCTTCCGGACCGCGCCGGCCAGCGCCGACAGCGAGATCGACGTGATGGTCTTCGGCGACTCGGGCCGCGGCTTCCCCGACCAGTACGTGCTGGCCGATCAGATGCTCACCGCGCCCGTCGACCTGATCATCCACACGGGCGACATCGCCTACCCGAACGGCACGCTGCAGGAGTTCGAGGACTACACCTTCGACGTCTACGCGGATCTGTTCTCGTCGATCCCGTTCGTCCCCGCGAGCGGCAACCACGACTACGGGACGGCCAACGCCGGCCCTTACCGCGAGGTCTTCGCCCTGCCCGAGAACGGCGGCGAGCGAGGCCACGAGCGCTGGTTCTCGTTCGACTGGGGCCCGGCGCACTTCGTCGCGCTCGACACGGAGGTCAACGGCTCCGATCAGATCGCGTGGCTCGCCGAAGATCTCGCGCGCGCCGACCGGCCCTGGAACATCGTCTACGCACATCGCCCCCCGTACTCCTCCGGCCCGCACGGCGGCGACGGCGGCTTCGAGGCGCGCTACGGCGACATCCTGCGCGAGCACGGCGTGAAGCTCGTCTTGACGGGCCACGACCACCACTACGAGCGCTTCCACCCCATCGACGGGATCACCTACGTCGTCACCGGCGGGGGCGGCGCGGGCACGCGCACCGTCGCTCCTGGACCGCTCACCGCGTTCGCGGAGTCGGTCACGCACTTCGTCACGCTCCACGTCTCGCCGGACGAGATCCGGGTGCACGCCATCGACGCGGTGGGCCGGGAGTTCGACGGCGCGCGCATCACGCGCTGATTCACTCGCGCGCGGGGCGCGGCCAGAGCCCGTAGAGCCAGAGCGGCGCGAACGCGATCGCCTCCACGGCGAGGACGTAGAGCCCGCGCGCGGAGAGCATGCCCGCGCCGATGGGCGCGACGGGGATCGGCCGCACCGGCGCGAAGAGGCGCGCGTCCGAGAAGGGCCAGAGCAAGGCGGCGCCGAGCCCGCCGTCGGTGAGCGTGTCGAGCAGCCCGTGGCTCGCGGCCACGCCGAAGGCGATAACGCCCAGCCGCAGCCTCTCCGCGGGCGCGCGCGCGAGGGGCACACAGAGCGCGCCGAGCAGGAGCGCGACGAGCAGCGAGTGGCTCGCGCCGCGGTGCCCGAGCGGCGCTCCGTACGGCACGCCGAACGCGAAGCCGATGACGTCGAGGTCCGGGAGCAGCGACAGCGCGCTGAACCCGAGCATCGCCCGGAGCGCAGGATCGCGGCGTGCGTGCAGCCGCCCCGCGGCGAGGCCGACCGCCACGTGTCCGAGACTCGCCATGGGGGGAGCATGTCACGGGTCGACCCGTGCGCGCGCGGCCGGCCCGGTCGTGTCAGCGCGCCACGTTTTCGTTCCGAAGACCTGCGCCGTCGGCCAGTCCAGACGGGCGGCACGTCGCTTGCGGTTCTCCCCCTGCGCCCTCCGGGGCGGAAAGGACGAACATGAAGAACATCGAGAAGAAGAAGAACGAAGGCAAGGTCGAGCAGGTGAAGGGCAAGGTGAAGGAGAAGGCCGGAGAGGTCGTCGGCAACGACGACATGAAGCGCCGCGGCAAGGCCGAGGCCGCCAAGGGTGACGCCAAGGAGAAGACGGCCCGGACCGCGGGCAAGGTCGGTGGCAAGGCCAAGGAGCTCGCCGGCAAGGCCGAAGAGAAGGTCGGCGACTTGACGAACGAGGAGTCGACCAAGGCGCGCGGCAAGGCTCGCAAGCTCGAAGGCCAGGCCGAGCAGTCCGCCAACCGCTGAGGCAGGCCCAACGTGAACCACGCGGTCGAGACGCGCGGCGCCCAGCGCTGCGCGTCTTCGCGTATGCTCGACGCGTGAAGCCGCGATCACGTTACCTCGCTCGGCTGCGCCGACGAGACGGCGCGGAGTGCGTCGCACACGACCCGTGGCCGAGCGCCGCGGACGTGGCCGACGAAGCCTCCCCACCCTACGAGGGCGACGGCGAGGCGGGCGACTGGGCCGAGGTCGTCGTCTCGGACGGCGTCGCGCGCGGCCCCGTCTACGCGAGGGCGGGCTCCGCGCTCGCCTCGCTGATCGACATCGCCGCCCGCCACGGGCTGGACCCGGTCTTCCCGCCCGCGGTCGAGCGAGAGGTGGAGGCGCTTTTCGAGGGCGCCGGAGAGGCCCCGCCGGGGACCGATGACCCGGGCCTCGCCGACCTGAGCGAGCTGCCCTTCGTGACCATCGACAACGAGAGCTCGCGGGATCTCGACCAGGCGCTGCATCTCTCGCGCGACGGGGACGGCTACCGCGTCCGCTACGCGCTCGCCGACGCGAGCTACTACGTGCGGCCGGGCACCGCGCTCTTCGACGAGGCGCTCGCGCGCGGCTCGAGCTTCTATCTGCCGGGCTGGATGGTGCCGATGCTCCCGCGTCGCCTGAGCGAGGATCTGGTCTCGCTCAACCCGGGCGTGCCGCGCCGCGCGTTCGTGTTCGACATGCACGTCGACGGCGACGGCCGCTGCACGCGGACGCTCGTGATCCGCGCGCGCATCCAGAGCCAGGCGAAGCTCAGCTACGACGGCGTGCAGGCCTGGCTCGAGCGCCCCCAGAGCGCGACGGCCCCGTGGAGCGACAGCCTGCGCTTGCTCGCGGAGGTGGGACAGAAGCGCATCGAAGACGCGACCGAGCGAGACGTGGTGCGACATCGACGCCGCTCGGTCGAGGTCGGGCTCGAGGCCGGCGTCGAGGGGCTGCGCTCGTTCGTCATGGACTCGGCCATGCGCAACGACGTCGAGCGGTACAACGAGCAGATCTCGCTGCTCTGCAACGTCGAGGGCGCGAAGCTCCTCGCCGCCGCGCGCGACGACGCGGGCATGCAAGCCATCTTCCGTGTTCACCCCTCGCCACCGGCCGCTCGCCTGGAGGGGTTTCAGGCGATGACGGAGACGCTGGGCGCCCTGCACGGCCTCGCTCCCTGGCGGCGCGGCGAGCAGAGCCTGGCCGCGTACCTCGCGTCGTTGCCCTGGGAGGGCGAGCGCGCCCGCGCGAGCCGGGCGATCCAGCGACAGGCGATCCTGATCAACGTGCGGTCGACGTTCAGTGACGAGGCGGCCGAGCACCACGGGGTGGGCGCGCCGGTCTACGCGCGCTTCAGCTCCCCGATGCGCGAGATCGTCGGCGTGTTCCTGCACAAGGAGCTCTGGGAGAGCCTGCACGGCGAGTCGCTGAAGGCGGAAGGCGCCCCGGATGACGAGACCCTCCGCGCCGCGGTCATCGAGGCGGCGAACCGGAGCAAAGCCCTGCAGCGCCGGCTGACCGCGCTCGGCAACCGGCTCGCGATCGATCAGCTCTTCGCGCGCGACGTCGAGGCCGAGACCGCGCCGACGCGGCGGGGCACCGTCATGGGGCTCACCCACGGCAAGCTCCACCTCCAGCTCGACGACCCGGCGATCGACGTGAAGCTCTATCGCGCCGACCTCGAGCGGGCCCTCGGCGTCGAGCTCCGCCTGACCGACGGCGACACCGCGTGGCGCGTGCGGGGAGACGACGGACGCGAGGTGGCGCAGGTCGGGGCTCCGCTCGACGTGCGGGTCTCCCACCGCGACGTGGGGCGTGATCGCTGGGTCCTCCTACCGCTCCGTGCCCCCGCGCGCAGCTGAGGCGCGCAGCCTCGCGTCGGGCTCGCAGCCCCGCCCATCCGGCCCCTCGGTACGCCGCTTGCGGAACCCCGGGGCATGGCAACGAACCTGTTGAACGACGCCCGAGCCCGCGTCCCCGTCGACGTCGCGCTCGCGCAGCGGAGCGAGAGCAACTTCTACGCGGCCTTCGACGGCACGGTGGGGATCTTCTGGGCCACCTACGAGCCGATCCCCGTCGGCACGCGTGTCTCCGTGACCCTGATCCTGCCGGGCGGCGTCGAGCTCGTGCGGGACGCGGTGGCGAACTGGGAGCGCGGCCCGGTCGAGGACGGCTGGCCTGGCGTGGGGCTCCAGTTCGAGGAGCTGGACTCTCACCTGCTGGATCGCATCCGGAGCTTCGCGCGATTCCGCGAGCCCATGTACGTGCCCGCCCGCTCCCTGCGCCGCGAGGCCTACGCGCAGGCCGTGTGACGCGCGCGCGACCCCGGCGCGGAGCGCGCCGAGGCCGCAGCGGGTCTCCACGCCAGCCTCAGTCGACCACGTCGAAAGCGCGCCGCGCGATCTCCCGCCCGTCGGGGTGTCGCACCACCGCGTGCCAGCGACCGGTCGTGTAGACGTGCCGGGTGAAGGCCCAGGTGCGCCAGCGCGGCGTGCCCGCCGGGACGTCGAGCGAGACGTGCCCCACGCTCTCGCCGGACGCCGGCTCGAAGGTGACCTCCACCGCCACGTCCTCCCCGGTCTCGTTCACCGCCTCGACGAACGCGTAGACGCGACGCTGCGCGCCGACCTCGAACACGTCGTCCGCGCCCGTCGGCTCGTGGCCAGAGACGCCGCTCGCCACGACCAGGCGGCGCACGCGTACGCGGCCCTCGGCGAGGGTGGGCGCGTACGGATCACGCGCGGGCGCCTCCTCGGCGACCGGGAGCGGGGCCACGACCGGATCCCGATGTGTGTTCGTCATCGGCATCTCGAGCTCGGGGGAAGGGATGGTGGCGACCGGGGCCTCGGTCTCCCTTGCCTCGGCGCGCGACGTGTCCGCCCCCGACGACGCCCAGAAGGCGAAGCCGACGATCAGGCCCAGCGCGGTGAGCAGACCGGCGACGCCGCCGGCGAGGAGCTTCAGGTTGGTCTTCATGATTCCTCCGTTCGTCGGCGGAGAGCTTCGCGCCGACGACGGTGAGGAGAGCAGCGATCGTGCCGCTCGCAGACCCGGTTGAAATCATGGAAGAAACACCCGCCGCCACGCCCCCGGCCGTGGCTCGCCGGACGCGCTCGCGCGTCAGCGCCGCCGCAGCCGCTGGGGAGACGCCTTCGGCACGCGCTCGATCAGGCCGCGCGCCTCGAGATCGAGCTTCACCGTCGTCGTGTACCAGCCGATCGAGGCGCCCTCGAAGACCGCCTCCGGCAGGAGCGGCTTCACCCGCTCGGCGAGCTCCCCGAAGGGCACACCCTCTTCGCCCTCCGGGATCACCTCGAGCAGCGCGCTCTTCATCGCCTCGTACTTCTCGCGATCGATGGTGCCGTCACTTCGGCCGGTGTTGACGTTCAACACTTCCTGACGCGCTCTCTCTCGCTGGGCCTTCATCGCTCCCCCTCCTTCCGGAAACGCGCGGCCACCCGCGCGGTGATCGTCTCGACGAGCGCCCCCAGCCCGGCGCGCTCGCGCTCGCTTACCGTCGCGACGTCGTCTCCGCGCGCGAGGCGATCGAGCACCGCGGGGAGTCGCTCGTCGAACATCTTCCCGAAGCCGCCCTGCAGGATGAAGCTCGTCAGGATCGCCGGGACCCCCTCGAACCCCGTCTGCTCGAAGAGCAGCTCCGTGCCCCCCGCGACCGGCGCCAACGTGAACGTGACGCGCGTGTCGATCTGCCCGCCGCGCCACGACCAGACCATCCGGCGCGGCGTCTCCAGCTCCAGGACCTCACAGTGCACGACGCCGTCGAAGCCCGGCGCCGGGTCCGTGCGGAAGTTGAAGCGATGGCCGACGCGGGGCGCGAAGTCGTTCGGCATCAGCCACGCCGCGAGGGACTCCCTGGAGGTCAACGCCTCCCACACGCGCTCGGGCGGGTGGGGATAGTGCACGCGCTTGCGGATCGAGCGCGCCATCACGTCACCTCCGCGTCGAGGAAGCGCCCGAGCGCGTCCAGCTTGTCGTCCCAGAACCGCTCGTAGTGCTGGACCCAGTCGTAGACCTCCCGCAGCGGCTCCGGCGCGACGCGGTAGAGCCGGCGCCGTCCATCCTTGCGCGGCGTCACGAGCCCCGCCGTGCGCAGGACCTTGAGGTGCTGACTCATCGCGGGCTGGCTCATCGGGAAGGCGTCGGTCAGCTCACCCACGCTCCGCTCGGACTCGGCGAGCAGATCGAGGATCGCGCGCCGCGTCGGGTCGCCGATGGCCTTGAAGACGGAGGCGCCGGGTGAAGCGTCCATGGCGGCCATCATATAAGCACGTGCTTATGTGTCAACCGCTCGGAGCGAACGCGCTACGCTCGCGTGGTGACGGAATACGCCGCTGACCTGAGGAGCATCGAAGCCGCGCGCGAGCGCATCGCGCCGCACGTCCACCGCACGCCCGTGATGACCTGCGGCACCCTGGACCGCCGCGCGGGCAAGCGGCTCTTCTTCAAGTGCGAGAACCTCCAGCGCGGCGGCGCGTTCAAGGCCCGGGGCGCGCACAACGCCATCCTGGCGCTGAGCGACGAGGCCGCCGCGGTCGTCACGCACTCGAGCGGCAACCACGCCCAGGCCGTCGCCATCGCGGCGCGCACCCGCGGCGTGCCCGCGCACATCGTCATGCCCACCGACGCGCCGCGCGTGAAGCGCGCCGCCGTCGAGAGCTACGGCGCCACCGTGCACCCGTGCGAGCCCACCATCGAGGCGCGGGCGGAGACCGCGGCGCGCGTGTGCGAAGAGACCGGCGGCACCCTCATCCCCCCCTTCGACCACCCCGACGTCATCGCGGGCCAGGGCACCGTGGCGCTCGAGCTGCTCGAGCAGGTCGACGACCTGGACGCCGTCATCGTCCCTTGCGGGGGCGGCGGCCTGATCTCCGGCGTCGCCCTGGCGCTCCGGGAGAAGGCGCCGCACGTCCGCGTCTTCGGCGCGGAGCCCAGCGGCGCCGACGACGCCTACCGCAGCAAGAAGACCGGCGAGCGCGTCCTCCGCCACACCCCGAAGACCGTCGCCGACGGCCTCAAGACGCCCCTCGGCGACCTGACCTGGCCCGTCGTCCGTGACCTCGTGGAGGACATCTTCCTCGTCGACGACCTCCTCCTCGTCCCCGCCATGAAGCTGATCTTCGAGCGCATGAAGCTCGTGGTCGAGCCGAGCGGCGCCATCGGCCTCGGCGTGGCCCTCGGCGCCGCCTTCCGCGCCGTCGACGCCGAGCGCGTCGCGATCGTCTTCACCGGCGGCAACGTCGACCTCGACGCCCTCCCCTGGACCCGCGCCCGCCCTCGCTGACGCGCTCGACCACGCAGTTGCTCTGGCCCGACTGAGCCTGGACTCCCGCGGCGCCGCGTCTAGCTCCTCTCAAGACGCGAAAACGAAGGAGAATCCATGGAGTACGTCGAAGTCCAAGGCTCGCGAGTCCCGAAGCTCGGGCTCGGGACCTGGCAGCTCGAAGGGGAGCTGTGCCGCACGATGGTCGAGAAGGCCATCGCGATGGGGTACCGCCACATCGACACCGCGCAGGCCTACGCGAACGAGGCGAAGGTCGGCGCCGGCATCGCGGCCAGCGGGGTGGACCGCGAGGACCTCTGGGTCACGACGAAGGTCTGGATGGACAACGCCGCCGCCGACGCGGTCGTCAAATCCACCCACGACAGCCTCCGCCGACTCGGGCTCGACCACGTGGACCTGCTGCTGATCCACTGGCCCAGCGAGAAGGTGCCGCTCAGCGAGACGCTCGGCGCGATGGAGAAGCTCATGCGCTCGGGAGAGACGCGATACATCGGGGTGAGCAACTTCCCGCCGTCGCTGCTCCGGGAGTCGCTCGAGATGGCGCCGCTGCAGTGCATCCAGGTGGAGCACCACCCGTACCTGGCCCAGGACGAGATCCGCCAGCTGGCCGAGCGGCGCGAGCTGATGCTCACCGCCTACAGCCCGCTCGCGCGCGGCGAGGTCATGGAGGACGAGACCCTGCAGGCGATCGCCGAGGAGACGGGCAAGAGCCCCGCCCAGGTGGTCCTGCGCTGGCTGACCCAGCACCGGAACGTCGCCGCGATCCCGAAGTCGAGCTCGGTCGAGCACCTCAAGAGCAACCTCGAGATCTTCGACTTCGAGCTCGACGCGGGGCAGGCCAACCGGATCGCCAAGCTGGCGGAGGGCAAGCGCCTCATCGACCCCGACTTCGCGCCGCAGTGGGAGCGCTGAAGCGCCCCTGATGAGGGACAATTCTGGGCCCTCGCCGAGGAGGGCCGGCGACCCCATGACCCGGGCGTCGCGGGAGGCCGTCGAGACTGCTCTCGACGGCCTTTGACCCCCTCGGGGGGGCGTGCTAGATGGCGCGCGCACCAGCTGGGCCCCCAGGTCCAGCGAGCCTTTCCTCGCCGGACCCGAACCGGCGACGTCACGCACCTCGAAAGAAGCAGGAGCGAGCATGTCCGAGTCTGCCAACGGTCAGATCACCCAGGTCATCGGTCCCGTCGTCGACGTGGAGTTTCCCCCGGGCCAGCTCCCCGAGCTGCTGACCGCCCTGCGCGTGTCCAACAAGGGCATCAGCGCCGACGCCGACAACCTCGTCCTCGAGGTCGCCCAGCACCTCGGTGAGGGCACCGTCCGCGCGATCGCCATGGACACCACGGACGGCCTCGTCCGCGGTCAGGCGGTGAAGAACACCGGCTCCCCCATCTCGATGCCGGTCGGCGAGGCCTGCCTCGGCCGCATCCTCAACGTCGTGGGCGAGCCCGTGGACGGCAAGGGCCCGGTCGACGCCAAGCAGCACGACCCGATCCACCGCCAGGCGCCCGAGTTCGTCGACCAGTCGACCACGGTCGAGGTCTTCGAGACGGGCATCAAGGTGCTCGACCTCATCGCCCCCTACCGGAAGGGCGGCAAGATCGGCCTCTTCGGCGGCGCCGGCGTGGGCAAGACGGTCCTGATCCTCGAGCTCATCAACAACGTGGCCAAGAGCCACGGCGGCGTGAGCTGCTTCGCGGGCGTCGGCGAGCGCACCCGCGAGGGCACCGACCTCATGATCGAGATGACCGAGTCGAAGCTCGACACGGGCGAGTCGGTCATCAGCAAGGCGGCCCTGGTCTACGGCCAGATGAACGAGCCGCCCGGCGCGCGCGCCCGCGTGGCCCTGAGCGCGCTGACGGTCGCCGAGCACTTCCGCGACCGCGAGGGCCAGGACGTCCTCCTCTTCATCGACAACATCTTCCGCTTCACCCAGGCGGGCTCCGAGGTGTCGGCGCTCCTGGGCCGGATCCCGAGCGCCGTCGGCTACCAGCCCACGCTCGGCACCGAGATGGGCCAGCTCCAGGAGCGCATCACCTCGACCACCAAGGGCTCCATCACGTCGGTGCAGGCCATCTACGTCCCGGCCGACGACCTGACGGACCCGGCGCCGGCGACCACCTTCGCCCACCTCGACGCCACCACGGTGCTCAGCCGCTCCATCGCCGAGCTGGGCATCTACCCGGCCGTCGACCCGCTCGACAGCAACTCGACGCTGCTCGATCCGGGCGTCGTCGGCGAGCGCCACTACAAGGTCGCCCGCGACGTGCAGGAGACCCTGCAGCGCTACAAGGACCTCCAGGACATCATCGCCATCCTCGGGATGGACGAGCTGTCGGAGGAGGACCGCGCCACGGTCGACCGCGCCCGGAAGATCCAGAAGTACCTCTCGCAGCCCTTCTTCGTCGCCCAGCAGTTCACCGGCATGGAAGGCAAGTACGTCACCCTCGAAGAGACCATCAGCGGCTTCGAGGAGATCCTCAGCGGCTCCCTCGACCACGTCCCGGAGCAGGCCTTCATCTACAAGGGCAGCATCGACGAGGTGAAGGAAGCGGCCGCGAAGATGAAGAAGGAGGGCTGAGGCCATGGCCGACGCCGAGCTCCTCAGGCTCGAGATCGCCACCCCGGTCGGGCTGGCGCTCCAGACGGAGTGCGAGTCGATCGCCGCGCCCAGCGTGGAGGGCGAGTTCGGGGTCTACCCGGGCCACCTCCCGCTCCTGGCGGCGCTGCGCTCCGGCGTGGTGAAGTACGAGGTCGAAGGTCGATCGCTGCTCGCGGCGGTCGGACCGGGCTTCGTCGAGGCGGGGCCGGAGAAGGTGCTCCTGCTCACCAACAGCTTCGCGCTCCCCGAGCAGGTCGACGTCGACTCGGTCCGCGCGGAGCTGCAGGCGGCGGAGGAGAGGCTGGACGGCCTCGACCCCGACGCGCCCCGCTCGGACATGGAAGAGGTCCAGCGGGACATCGAGTGGGCCCACGCCCGCCTGGCCATCGCCGCTCACGACTGAGCGAGCGACCGAGAGCCCGCCCAGAGTGGGTCAGGGACAGGTCGACGGGTTGACCCCCGGCACGGTGACGGCGCTGGTGACTCCGCCGGCGTCGGCTCGCCACGCCTGGATCAACTCCGCGAAGGAGACGGGCGTCCCCGACACCTCCACGCGCACCGCGTAGGTGTTCGGGCCGTCGCTCAGCGTCTCGTGCTTCGGACAGGCCGGACCGTAGACCCCCGGCGAGCGCGTCATCGACGCCCCCTCGTTGGCGGTCCGCGGGAGGTCTGGCAGAGCGACCAGCTGCTCCGAGACCAGCTCGGCGAACAGGCCGATGTCGATCGCCGCGCCACCCCGCTCCGGCACGGAGAAGCCGCGCTCCGCCATCCCGCCGCCGATGAGGCTGTCGGTCAGCCCCATACGGAGAATGAAAGGCGTCGTGACGTGATGCTCGATCACGTAGGCGTTGTCGGTGCAACGAAAGCCGTCTGGCGACCCCTCGGCGGCGTGCCAGGCGTCGCAGCTGTCATCGAGCGAGGGCGCCCAGATCGCGCGCTTGGCCGCGTCGTCCGCGCGCGAGAACGCCTCCCACGTGCCGAGCCCCTCCGCGCACAGGCTCGACGAGGAGAAGTCCAGGCGATCCAGCCGGACGCCGTAGATGGAGTCGATGAGCCCGTACACGCTGAGCGGACAGGTGGCCCCGTCGCAAGCGACGTTGTGCTCGCGGAGGTCCGCCGCGACGCGGTCGAGATTGTAGATGACGCCCGCGCCGCCCGCCGACGCGCCCGCCAGCACGACCTCGTCGGCCTCGTCGAGGTCGGGCAGCGCGTCGGGCCCGGCCATGACCGAGCCCGCTTCACCGCGGAGCGTCGCGACGACCGCGTCGACGATGGACGCTCCCTGGAACGCGGCGCGGAAACGAACCGGCTCCGCGTCGATGGGATGGGTGGCGTCCAGCTCGACCTCGGCCTGCCGACCCGTCCAGAGGTCCGAGCTGCAGTAATGAACGAAGACGTGGTTCCAGGTTTGGAACGGGTTGTCCGGACGCGCCGCGAGGACGCCTTCGGCGCGGGTCCCGGCCTCCGGCGCGAACTGGGAGCTGAGCTTGTCCGCGCCGAAGTTCGTACCCTCGCTGCACCAGCGCTGCGCGCAGCTGTCCGGGCTGGAACACGCTCCGCCCCCCTGGAGCTGAATGAGCCAGCGGGCCGCGCTCCCCGGCGCGCTCGCGCGCCGTACGTAGAACACCGCGCCGGTCCCGTCGGCGCAGCGTGCCTCGGGAAACACATCGAGGTCGATGTCGACCCGGCGCAGATCCATGCCCCGCGCGGTCCCGCCAGCCTCGCCCGGCCGCGTGCAGGAGGCGAGCGCTTCCCCGATCCACGCGACCGGAGCCACGCTCGCGTCCTCGCCCGCGTCCTCGCGCGACGCGGCGTCCCGTTCGATCGCGCCATCGGGGGGAAGACCGCCGGCGTCGGTCCCCGCCTCCCCGTCACAGGCGCCCAGTATCAGGAGCGCGGTCAGCGTCATGCACGCGCTGCTCGTCGGGATGAGGCTCATGGCGTCGATTCTACAGGACGGTGAGCGCGCTCCCACACGTCGACTTTCCTCCTCGCGCGACCCGCGTAAGCTCAGCGTCATGCGGAAGCCTCTCGCACTCCTGGTCCTGTTGCTCTTGCCAGGCTGCCCCGGTCGGGGCGGCCCCGAGCTGCCTCCCGACGTGGGCATGTCGCACCAGGGCGGCCCCTCGAGCGGCGGCGACGGCGCGCGCGTCGTGCCGGAGGAGAACCAGGAGCCGGTGGACGTCGGGACGCGGGTCTGGGCGAACTACCACGACACCGGGTTCTTCTTTCACGGGGTCGTGGTCGAGCGGCGAGAGGACGAGCACCGCGTGATCTACGGCGACGGCGCGAGCGAGTGGCTGCCGGCCGCCGCGCTCCGTCCGGACGCGCTCGGTGAGGAGGCGCGGGTCCACGTGCGGCCCAGCTACGAGGGCGAGTTCCTCGAGGCGACGGTGCTGCGGCGGCTCGGCGACGCGATCTACGTGCACTCCGCGTCGGGTCAGGAGCGCTGGACGGCGCTGCCCCACGTGCGCTTCGCGGGGGGTGACCGGCGCGTGCCGGTGGCGGGCGAGCCCCCGGCCGAGCTGCCCCGGCCCGAGGCGGTCGACGTCGGGGCGCGGGTGCTCGTGAACTACGCCCACCAGGGGCTGCGCTTCGTCGGTACGGTCACCGCGGTGGCCGAGGACGGCCGCTACCACGTGGTCTACCTCGACGGAGAGAGCGGATGGGTCGCCGCGCGCGACATCGAGCTCGAGGCGGTGGGCGAGGGCACGATCGTGCACGTCCGCCGGACCTGGGAGCCCGCGGAGTGGGTGCGGGGGCGCGTGGCCCAGCGGGTCGGGTCGGCGCTCCGGGTGGAGCTGGACGACGGCGGCGTGGCGTGGACCTCGCTCCTGCGCATCCGGCTCCCCGAGCCGAGCCCGGCCGCGCCGGCCGCTGCAGATGACGGCGCGAGCGAGGCGACCATCCCCGCCGAGTGACGGGATGTCTCAAGGATCGCGCGGCCCCGCCGATGATCCCACCACGATGATCGCCTCCGCCACGCCCTCGACCGCACCCCGCGTGCTCCTCGTGGACGACGACGAGAGCGTCGTGCATGCACTGACCCGCCTCCTCGGTCGCGCTGGGTGGGAGGTCCGGTCGTCCGAGCGCGCCTTCGGGGTCCTGAACCTGGTGGCGGAGTATCGGCCGCACGTGATCGTGCTCGACGTGGTGATGCCCGGGCTCGACGGCGGCCAGCTCACGGAGCTGCTGCGAAGCGACCCTGAGCTGGCCCGGACCCGGGTGGTCCTGCACTCCGGGATGGACCCGATGGAGCTCGAGCAGCGCGCCAGGCTGGTCGAGGCCGACGGCTTCGTCTCCAAGGGCGGCCGGCCCGCGGATCTGCTCGAGACGCTCCGCCAGTTCGCGGCCTGAGCGCGAGCTCTCTACTCGCAGATGGTGGCTTCGGGGGCGCAAGCGCCCGCGCCGTCGCACTCGCGGCAGCCGCAGGTCTCCGCGCTCGTGACGGGCTCGAGCTCCACCACGACCGCGCCGTCGACCTCCTCGAAGCGCGCGATGGTGCAGCCGTAGAGGACGAGGCCGCAGCTCGCGTCGCGACCGATGGCCGAGAGCGCCCAGCGCCCGGGCGGCGTCTCTCCGATCACGCGCCCCATGCCCTCCGCGACCGGGAAGCTCTGCACGTGCGCGAGCCGGCCGCGCTCCACGGCCCGCGCCGCGTCGTCGGCGCTCGGGCAGACGCCGACGTCCATGCGCTCGAGCCGAACCTCGATCTGCGCCAGCTCAGGTGGGAGCGCGATGCCCCCGTCGGCGTCGCGGGGCGCGCGCAGCTCGATCTGCAGCGCCTGCTCCTGCGTGCAGCCCAGGCCGAGCAGGCCGAGCAGCGCGAGGCTCAGCGCGACGTGCCTCATCGGATCACCGGCGCGTCGAGCACGTAGCGGGTGCCGCTCGCGCTGAAGGCCACCGCCACCGCGACGCCGACCACGACCAGGCCGACGCCGACCCAGAACCAGGGGCTCTCGATGGCCGGCGTGCCCTCCTCGGCCGGCTCCTCCGGCTCGGGCGTCAGATCGGGGTCCGGCGTCGGCGCGGGCGCGGGCTCTTCGGGAGCCAGGCGGCCCGCCTGCGCGACGAGGTTGCCGTGGGTGTCGAGGGCGCGCACCTCGATGGGGCGCGCGTCGGCGGGTGGGTCGACCTCACGCGGCTCCCCGTCCCAGGAGAGCGTCCGCTCGAAGCCCCGGCCGCGCACCTCGAGCACCCGCACGAGCGTGTCCGGCGCGTCGGCCACGCGAACCCCGATCGGCGCGTCGTCGTCGCTGACCTCGAGGACCACGCGCACGCCGCGCGTCGGTGGCTCGACCGGCCCGAGCGACGCGGGCACGTCGAGCGCCGGGTCGAGGGCGAGCGCGAACCCGAGCAGGCGGGCGGCGTCGCCGGTGGAGCCGAGCGCGGCGAGCTCCGCGAGCCGAAGGTAGACGCGAGCGAGCCCCGGCGGCGCGAGCCGACCGCTCTCCAGGGCCTGACGATACAGACCCTCCGCGTCCTCGTGGCGCCCCTCCGCGAAGGCCGCCTCGGCGTCGCCGATCGGATCGTGCTGCGCGCGCGCGGGCGCCGCGGCCAGCGGGAGCGCGAGCAGGAGCGCCGCGAGCGCGCCTACTCGCAACGCCCCTGAACGCAGCGCTGGGCGCTGCTGCAGTCGTTCGCGTGCCGGCACTGCTGGCAGCGCTGCATGACGCAGTGCTCCCCCTCGCGGCAGTTCGCCTGCTGCTCGCAAACCGGGTAGCTGGGTCCGCAGCCCACCGCTGCGGTCAAGAACACGAGAGCCGAGATCCATCGTCGCACGTCCACCTCCGGAGGCCGGCGGATGCTACCGCGCCTCACGGTTTCAGCACTACCTTCCCCGTCACCTTTCGCGCGGCCAGATCGCGGAGCGCCTGGGCGCCCTCCTCGAGCGGGTAGGCCTTGGAGACGAGGGGCGACAGCTTCCCCTCCGCCACCCAGCCGCCGATCTTCGCCAGCTGGGCCGTGGCCTTCGCCGGCTCGCGCGCCAGGAACGAGCCCCAGAACACGCCGACCACCGAGCAGCCCTTGAGCAGGGTGAGGTTGAGCGGCACCGAGGGGATGTCCCCCGCCGCGAAGCCGATGACGAGGAAGCGGCCGTTCCACGCCGTCGCGCGCAGCGCGGGCTCGGAGTACGGGCCGCCGACGGGATCGACCACCACGTCCGCGCCGCCGCCCGTGAGCGACTTGGCGCGCTTCTTCAGATCTTCTCGGGTGTAGTCGATGCCCTCGTCGGCGCCGATCGACTTGCACACCTCGAGCTTCTCCGCGCTGGACGCGGCGGCGACGATCTTGCCCGCGCCCATGAGCCTGGCCACCTCGATCGCGGCCGTGCCCACGCCGCCCGCGGCGCCGAGCACGAGCACCGACTCCCCCTCGGCGAGCTTCGCGCGATCCTCGAAGGCGTGCACCATCGTCCCGTAGGTGGTCGTGGTGGCGGCGGCGACCTCGTAGGAGACGCCCTTCGGCATGGGCAAGATGCGGTCTTCGCCGAGCAGCATCAGCTCCGCGTAGCCGCCCCAGATGCCGAGGCCCACCACGTCGTCGCCGGGCTGGACGCGCGTGACGCCCTCGCCCACCGCGCGGACCACGCCGGCGACCTCACCGCCCGGCGAGAAGGGGGGCTCGGGCTTGAACTGGTAGAGGCCCTGGATGATCAGCAGGTCCGGGAAGTTCACCCCCGCCGCCTTCACCTCGACCAGCACCTGTCCCTTGCCCACCTCGGGGTCGGGCACGTCTTGGAAGGCGAGCTTCTCCGGCCCGCCCAGCTCGTTCATCACCAGCGCCTTCATGGGCGCGCATCATAGACGAACGCGGCGGCTCGCGCGTCTCGTCCACTTCTCTTCCACGTCGCGAAGACGCCACCCGTGCTCTCCGCGCGGCGCCTCGATCGCCGTGACGGTGACGTCGCCCGTGGACGGGACGATCTGACGGCGTCCGTCGAACACGAGGACGCGCGCGCCGGCCGCCTCGACGGAGACGAGGTCGGCGCCCTCGACGTCGGAGAGCGCGCCATCCGGCAGGAGATCGGGAGGCGCGCGCAGCGAGGGAGGCTCCAGCCGCGCGGGCGTGGCCCCGCTGCGGACCACCGAGCGAGAGCGCGCCGCGTCCGAGCTCGCCGTGGCCAGCGCCCACAACGTCGCGCCGTCCAGATCCGGTACGAGGAATCGATCGCCGCCGCTCGCGAACAGCAGGAGCCGTCCGTCCGCGCTGACCCCCGGCACGCCGACCACCGCGTCGAGGCCGGGCGGCGTGTCCGGGACGACGACCGTCACCTCGCGCAGCGCGTCGAAGGGCGCGAGGGTCACCGCGCGCGTCTCGCCGGGCGCGAGCGTGAGCGGCTCGGAGAGCGCGAAGCCCAGGGGCGCGGGGACGCGGCTCGTTCCGTCCTCGAGCTGGGCGTAGACGAGCGCCTCACCGGCCGGCACCTCGAGCGTGCACCCGCCGTCGCACGCGACCGGCGTCACCGCTTCGTCCACGGCGAGCGGCCCCGCGACGCCCACGTGCACGCGGCTCGCGTCGGTCTGCACCGAGACCTCGAGCGAGGCGGTGGGCTGGGCCGCGAGCGCGCGGAGGGGGACCGTGATCGACGCCGCGTCGAAGCCCAGCCAGCGCTCGGATCGGAAGCCCTCCGCCTCGACCGACACGTCGTCGGTGCCGGCGATCTCGACGCGCCCCGAGCCGTCCGTGCGCTCCCCGTCGACGCTCGCGCCCTCGATGGGGGAGCCGGCCTGGTCGATCACGAAGACCTCGAGCGTCGCGCCCGCGGCGCCGGTCGTGCCGCCGCCTTCGATCGGCGCGCTCTGGGTCGCGCATCCGATCAACCAGAGTGCCATCATCCACCGCATCGCTGGCATCCTACCCTCCGTGTCTCCCCCGAGCGCGCCGCCGATCCTCACGCCGCTGGTCGGGCGCGTCTCCCTGCTGTCGCAGCTCGAGGAGAGCGCCTCGCGACTCGTCACGCTGACCGGGCCTCCCGGAGTCGGCAAGACGCGCGTGGCGCTGGAGCTCTTCGCCCGGCGCGGCGAGCGCGGCGCGTGGATCGATCTGTCGGCGGTGCGCAGCGAGGCGGAGCTCTGCGCGCGGGTCGCGGACGGCCTCGGGCTGCGACCGAGCTGGCTCGAGCCGGTCGATCTGGTCGATGAGCTGGGCTGGGCCATCGAGGGGCGCGGCGAGACGTGGATCGTGCTCGACGAGGCGGAGGGCTGCGTCGACGCGCTCCGCCGTGTCCTGCCCCGCTGGCTCGCGCTCGCCCCCGACACGCGCGCGCTGCTGACGAGTCGCGAGCGGCTCGGGGTCGCGGACGAGGCGCTCTTCGACGTCCCGCCCCTCGAGACCGAGGACGCGGTGGCGCTGCTCGCCGCGCGCGCAGGCATGGACGAGGACGCGCGAGGTCAGCTCGAGCCGCTCGCCGAGGCGCTCGATGGGGTGCCGCTCGCGCTCGAGCTGGCGGCCGCTCGCCTGACCTTGCTGCCCCCGGGGGCCATCGCGGGGCGGCTCCCTTCCCTCCTCGACGTGCTCACCGCGCGGGGTGGGCGCGCGCGCGCCTCGCTCCGGGACACGCTTCAGAGCGCGTGGGACGCCCTGGACGCGCGCGACCAGGACGCGCTCGCGCGCTGCGCGGTGTTCGCCGGGCGCTTCTCCATCGAGGCCGCGGAGGCAGTGCTCGGAGAGGGCGCGCTCGACGCGCTCCAGCGCCTGCGCGATCGCTCGCTCCTGGCGCGCGACGGCGAGGCCCTGAAGCTGTACGCGCCCATCCGCGGCTTCCTCGCCGACCAGGGCTCGGGCGACGCGCGCGAGCGGCACGCCCGCTTCTTCGAGGCGCGCGCGGATCAGGTCGGCGAGGACGCGATCGACGAGCTGCGCGCGGCCCACGCCTACCGGCCCTCGCGCGCGCTCGCGCTGGGGCTCGCCCGGATCCTCGTCCGCCGCGGACCGCCGCGCGAAGCCCTCGACGTCCTCGCCGAGCACGAAGGCGAAGAGGTCGAGCGACTGCGCGGCCGCGCGCACGAGATCCTCGGGCACATCGAAGCCGCGGTCAGGTCGTACGAGGCCGCGGGCGATCTCCCCGCGCTCGCGGCGGCCAACCTCTCCCGCGGGCGCATCGACGAGGCACGGGTCCGCGCCGACGAGGCGGTGGAGCGCGCCCCGGACGACGTGGAGGCGCGCTGGGCGCGGGGCTTCGTGGCGCAGGCCGAGGGCAGGCTCGCCGACGCGGCGCGCGACTACGCGGCGGCGCGGGATCGGGCGGACGGCACGCGCGCGGCGCGCCTCCGGGCCGACATCGCCACGGTGCACCTCCAGCAGCGCCGCCTCGACGAGGCGCGCGAGGGGCTCGAGGCCGCCATCGCGGCGCTCGACGCGAAGGAGGCGCCGGTGCCGCTCGCGCTCGCCGAGGGCAACCTCGCGATCCTCCTGCAGGAGCTCGGGGAGCTGGACCGGGCGGAGGCGCTGTTCGAGCGCGGGGTCGGGCGCCTGCGCGAGGTCGGCCACCTGCTCTTCACCGCGCACCTCACGGCGTACGCCGGCATGCTCGCGCACGAGCGCGGCGAGATCGACGAGGCCGCGAGGCGGTACGAGCTCGCGCTCGGGAGCCTGCGGCGGATCGGAGACGCGCGCCTCATCGCGGTCGTCGGAGGGGCGTTCGGCGCGCTCGAGTGCGGCCGGGGGCGGCTCGAAGCCGCGCGGGAGCGCTTCGAGGAGGCCCAACGCAACGCCGAGGAGGTCGGCGACCCCGGCTCGAGCCGCGCCCTCGCGCTGCACCGGCTCCACCTCCGGCTGGCCGAAGGCGCGGAGGCCACGCTCGGCGAGACGATCGACCGGCTCGACGACGAGACGACGCGACGGTCCGACGACGCGCGCTTCGCCCTCCGGCTCCTGCGGCGCGCGCTGGGTCATGGGGCCATCGTGCTGTCCCCCGAGGATCACGCGCTCATCCTCCCCGACGGCGTGACCGTCGACCTGCGCACCCGGGACATCCTCTGGCGCCTCGTCGAGGCCTTCGCCTCCGCGCGCCTCGAGCGTCCGGGCGCGCCGCTCGACGTGGACACGCTCATCGAAGCCGGCTGGCCAGGCGAGAAGGTGCTGCCCGGCGCGGCGCCGAACCGGGTGAAGGTCGCGCTCTCCACCCTCCGCAAGCTCGGGCTGCGCCCGTGGATCCTGCGGGGCGAAGGTGGCTGGTTCTTCGATCCATCGGTGCCTCTGCGTCGCTGACTCTGCGTCGCTGAACGCGAAAGTGCGCACCGACCGGGGCCGCGAGGGCCGATGGAGACGACCCCGGTCGATGCGCGAGCGAGCTGGTTTGGAGGAGAAGAGTCAGAGCGGATCAGAACGAGTCGGGGCAGCCGTCGAAGCCGGCGGGGAGCGGCTGCTCCTCGGTGCTGGCGTCGATGGAGCGCAGGAAGGCGACGAGGTCCGCGCGCTGCTGCGCCACGTCTCCGGTGGTGAGGAAGACGGGGTTGGCGGCGCGGAGGTGGTCCTCGAAGCGCGGGTCGGTGACGAGGGCCTCGAGGCTCGCCGCCTGCCCGTGGTGCAGGAAGGGCGCGCCCACGTTGAGCCCGTAGAGCGAGGGCACGTTGTAGCCGCCCTCCCCCTGCGCGCGGCCGCCGTTCGCGCGCACCTCGACCGCCTCCGGTCCGAAGGTGTCGACGGCGCGGAGCACGCAGGCCACCTGGGGCGGCGCCGCGACCTCACCCGTGGAGCTGGCCTCCGCGGGCTGCGGCGCGATCTGGAAGCTGTGCGGGTTCCAGCCGGCCGGCCACGACGAGGGCGGCGTGAAGGGCTCGGCCATCAGCGCCGCGTTGGTCTCGCTCGACGGGTCCCAGTAGCGACGCGACGCCGTCCAGCCCGCCCCGCCGTGACAGGCGACGCAGCCGCCGTTGTTCTCGCTCGCGCTGGGCATGCCGAAGAGCGCCGCGCCGCGCGCGACGGAGTCCGCGTCGAGGAAGCGCCGCCCGCGCGGCGGCTCCACCGTGCGGACCCAGGCGTCGATCGCGTCCCAGTCACCCTCGGTGCAGTTGTCCGGCGCGTCCGCGAGCTCCTTGATGGGCTGCGCGAGGTTGCCGGGCAGGGCCACCTGCGTCTCCGAAGGTCCGCACTCTCCGTTGACCACCGCGCCGCGCCCGCCGCTGACGCCGCGGGTGTTGCGCTCGAAGTCGTGGAGCTCGTCGAAGATGCCCGTCCAGTTGAAGACGCGCTGCACCTGCGGGCCGTCGCCGTGCGAGAACGAGCCGTCGAGGCTGGTCGTCTGGCGCGGCCCGGCGGGGAAGCGCCACGTGATGTTGTCGGTGAGGCCGCCGGGGTGGCAGCTGCCGCAGCTCGACCAGCCGTTGTCGCTCCAGCGGCCGCGGCCGGTGAAGAAGAAGCGCGCGCCGCGGGCGATCTCGACCGCCGCGGGAGCGGTGTTCGGGCTCGTCGCCTCCACCGTGGTCGAGAGCGCCTGCATCGACAGATCGATCACGCCGAGCCGACGGCTGAGCCAGCAGTTGACGTAGGCGCGGGGGCCATCGTGCGCGGTGGTGATCCCGGTGGGGGTCAGGCAGCCCGCGTCGGCGCCAGCGGGCGCGGCGTTGACGTCGATCTGCAGGTTCAGCGTCGAGCCGATGCTCGTGGCGTCGGTCTCGCGGTCGAAGACCACGCGCTGCACCGCGTCGGCGCCCCGGCTGAGCGCGTAGCCGATGCCGCCGCTCTCGCCGATGAAGGCGAGGTCGATGGTGTCGGCGAGGAAGAGCTTCGTGTCCGCCTCCGCCTCGCGGACCAGCCGCGCGAGGTTCACGCTGCCCGTCGCCTCCCGCAGCTCCTCGCGCGACGCGATGTCCGCCACGTAGACGATGGGCTGCACGTTGAGGTTGAAGCGCACCGGCGCGGCGGGCGAGACGCTGATGCTCGTGACGTAGATGCGCCCGTCCTGGATCGACACGCTCGAGAGCTGGTTCGGCGACGCCATCACCGACTCGCCGCCGTCGGGCGCGAAGCCGCTGTCGATGGGCGAGAGCGTGATCGGGCCGTCGGGCTCGAGATCGCTCGTGCGGTAGACCCTGACCAGGCCGCTGCGGCTGGTGTCGGTGCCCTCCCCGTCCTCGGTGGGCACGCCGAAGAACTCCGGCACGAAGAGCAGCTCGTCCGTGTCGTCGTCGTCGCCGTCGTTGGTCATGGCGAGCGCGTAGGGGTTCTCGGGGGCGTCGATGCTCGCGGTCCGGGTCATCGAGGCGGTGTCGACCACGCCGACGCTGCCCTCGGCGTGCTCGGCGACGAAGAGCGTCGCGCCGCTGGGAGAGAGCGCGAGCCCGGTGGGCTCGGAGCCGACCTCGACCGTGGCGGCCACGCTCGGCGTGCCGGTCAGACCGTCGACGCGGACCACCGTGGCGTCGCCGCGGTTGGCCACGAACGCCGTGTCGCCGTTCGGGTGGATCACCACCGACGAGGGCCGGCCGCCCGTCTCGAGCCGGGCGACGCGCTCGTTGGTCGCGGTGTCGAACACCGAGATCGAGCCGTCCCCGGGGTTCGTCATGATGACGAGCGCGTCGTCGTCGGTGATGGCGATGGTGCTGGAGCGCGAGGGCCGCGCCAGGATGGTCCCGGTGGGCGGCGGGCCGCCGTCCGCCTCCGGGCCAGTGTCCGCGCCGGGCGCGGCGTCCTCGAGCACGCCCGCGTCCTCCGCTGGCGCTCCGTCGTCGCATCCGGCCAGCGCGACGAGCGCGGCCAACCACACGAGCCGTGTCTTTCTCAATCCAAGCATCGGTCCTCCCACGTTCGGAGAGAAGCTGCGTGGGGGGTCGAACCTTCGCGAGTTAACTCGGGTTAAACGTGGGGTACCATCTGCGGCGATGAGCGAACCGACCCCGCCCGCCCACACCAAAGAAGTCTCCGAGCGTCACAGCTTCGACCTGACGAAGCTCCGCGCCTGGATGGACGACGAGCTGGAGAACGTCGGCGCGTCGCTGAGCGTGAGGAAGTTCCGGGGCGGACAGTCCAACCCGACCTTCTGGGTGTCCGACGGAACCAGCTCCTACGTGCTCCGCAAGAAGCCGCCGGGGAAGCTCCTGCCGAGCGCGCACCAGGTCGAGCGCGAGTACCGCGTGCTCCACGCGCTGCAGACGACGTCGGTCCCCGTCGCGCGCGTGTACGCGCTGTGCGAGGACCCCTCGATCATCGGCACGCCCTTCTACCTGATGGAGCACGTCCAGGGCCGCATCTTCTGGAACGTGCAGCTGCCGGAGCTGGGGCGCGCCGCGCGGAGCGCCGTCTACGACGAGCTGGCCCGGGTGCTCGCCGCGATCCACACCGTGAGCCTCGACTCGGTCGGCCTCGGTGACTACGGCAGGCGGGGCGGCTACGTCGAGCGGCAGATCCAGCGCTGGACCGAGCAGTACCAGAAGAGCGCGACAGCGGACGTGCCGGCGATGAACGCGCTGCTCCGGTGGCTGCCCGCGAACCTGCCCGAGAAGGACGAGACCACGCTCTGCCACGGCGACTACCGGCTCGACAACTTGATCTTCCATCCCGACGAGCCGCGCTGCCTCGCGGTGATCGACTGGGAGCTGTCGACCCTCGGCCACCCCATCGCCGACCTGGCCTACACCTGCATGCTCTACGACATCCAGATGCCGCGCGTGGGCGGGCTGCTCGGCGTCGACTTCGAGAAGACGGGCATCCCCACCGAGGCGGAGTTCGTCGCCCGCTACTGCGAGCTGACGGGGCGCGACGGCGTGGAGGACTGGGCGTACTACAAGGCGTTCGGGCTCTTCCGGCTCGCCGCCATCGCGCAGGGCGTCTACGCGCGCAGCCAGCAGGGCAACGCGAGCAGCGATGACGCGGCCATGTACGGCGCGGCGGTGGGTCACCTCGCCTCGATCGCGTGTCGTCTCGTCGGCTTGTCGTCCCGCTGACTGGACGCGCGCGCGCAGACCCCCTAAAACGATAGGCGGTGAGCATACGAGAACTGCGCCGGGCCCTGGCGGGCGCGGCGCTGGTGCTCCCGGTCATCGGCGGTTTCTTGCAGCTCGGAGGGTACGTGGGGCTCGCGCACGCGACGCCTCTCCTCTCCAAAGACGCCGCCAAGCAGGGCCCCTTCGCGGCCAACCGCACCGCGGCCCGCGCCCTGACCCGGGACACCGGCGCCGATCGCGCCCCCACCGTGGGAGAGACCTATCCCCATGGACGTACACAATCTCCGCTGACGACGGCGGTCGCGGCGCGCCTGCGCGCGATCGCCGCGCGGGGCGAACGGAACCCGCACGTGTTCAGCAAGGTGGGCGCGTCGGCGACCGTGAACCGCAACTACCTGCGCTGTTTCGCCGGGGACGACGTCGACCTCGCGGGGCGCGACCACCTGCGGGCGACGCTCGAGCACTTCCGCGCGGGGCAACCGAACCCCTTCCTCCGCCGGAGCGAGGCCGCGACCGTCGGCTGGCACGCGGGTCGCGCGGTGTGGGGCCGGCACCCGCCCTTGAACCTCGAGGTGCGCCACGCCGACCCGCGCTTCGCGGTGGTGATGTACGGGACGAACGACATCGAGCTGGGGCGCCCGGAGCAGTACGCCGAGCTGATGCTTCGCCTGACGCACATGCTCGAGCGGCGTGGCGTGGTGCCGATCCTCTCGACCATCATGCCGCGCGACGACGACCCGGACGCGGACGAGGTCGTCTCGCTCTACAACGCGATCGTGCGCGGCATCGCGCAGCTGCGTCGCCTCCCGATGATCGACTACCACCGCGAGCTGGCGCGCCTGCCCGACCACGGCCTCGCGTCGGATCGACTTCACCCGAACGTGCACTTCGACGACGGCGACCCGCGCGGGTGTGACTTCTCCGACCTCGGCCTCACCCACGGCTACAACCTGCGCAACCTCATCACCCTCGAGGCGCTCGACCGCGCGCGGCGCGTGCTGCTCGAGGGTGAGGGCCCGCTCGACGCGCCAGCCGCGGCGCCTTCGGGTCGAGGCACCTTCGCCGATCCGATCCAGGCGCAGCTGCCCTTCGCGCACGCGAGCGACACGCGCCGCGCGGCCCAGGACGCCGTGGACGAGTATCGGGGCTGTGACGCCGACCAGGACGAGAGCGGCCCCGAGGTCGTCTACCGCGTCCACCTCGACGAGCCGGCCGAGATCACCGCCATGGTCGTCACCGAGGGCGCGGTCGACGTCGACCTCCACGTCATGCACGCCGTCGACGGCGCGCCCGCGTGCGAGGCGCGGGCCGACGGAATGCTCACCGTCGACCTCGACGCCGGCGATCACTGGTTCGTCGTCGACACCTTCGTGAGCCAAGGCGGCGTGGACCAAGACGCCACCGAGCACGCCGGCGAGTTCCTCTTCGCCGCCGCCCGCACGGACCGCCCCAGCGACCCCACCCCGCCCGCGCAATAGCCCCGCTCTGGGATACGGGGACGGTGTTCGGTTGTTAACTTGTGACCGGAAAGTTTGCGTACCCACATGTACGGGTACGCAACCATTTCATAGCAGAAGCTAACAACCGAACACCGTCCCCTCGTACCGGTTTGGGGACTCAGGCGGGGAAGCGGACGACGAAGCAGCCGCCGGTGCGGCCGGGGCGGCTCGCGGGGAGAGACGATCGCTCGATCGTCACGTCCCCGCCGTGGGCGCGCACGAGATCGCGCGCGACCGACAGGCCGAGGCCCGTGCCGCGACGGTCCTTGGGCTCGTAGAGCCGATTGAACGCGTTGTCTGCGTCCATCTGGCTCCATCCGTCCCCGTCGTCCTCGATGCGGAGCACGAGAGACTCGCCCTCGTCCTCGAAGCTGATGCGGACGTTGGAGCGCGCGCCGCGACGCGCCTGGCCGATCAGCTCGCTGAGCGCCTCGTCCGCGCGGACTCCGTCGAGGCTCGCGGTGACGCCGCTCTCGATCTCCACCTCGACCTCCACGCTGCGGCGAGGGTCGACACGGTCGAGCTTCTGTACGACGTCGCTCACGACGCGCGCGAGCTCGATCTCACCCCGGTCGAGCATGAGCCCGCCCGAGTCCAGCTCCGCGGCGGTGGACAACACGTCCGCCATTCGCCGGAGTCGCCCGAGGCCTCGCTCGGCGAGCTCGAACATCCGCTTCTGCGAAGGGTCGAGCTGGGCCGCGAGGTCCTCCTGGATCTCGTCCAGCGCACCCGAGAGGAGCCCGAGCGGGCTCCGGATGTCGTGCGCGAGACGCGACAGCAATACGTGTGGAATATACTCTGCGCCCGGTTGCACCGCGTCGGGATCTCCGACCGAAGCACCCGGCCCGCCGTCATCGACACGCCGCTGAGGCGACGATCCTTCCGAAGCGCCGGTCATGGTCGCGTCCCTCCTCGTTCCCGTCGAGCTGTGCATCAACTGTCTTCCTTGTCGTAGCGCTCGAGCTTCCGGTACAGGGTCCGGCGGTCGAGGCCCAGGATACGCGCCGCGCGCGACTTGTTGCCCTCCACGAGCGACAAGACGCGGTGGATGTAGCGCTTCTCGAGCTCGTGCATCGTGAGCAGCTCCTGCGGGTCCTCCGCGTCCATCACGAAGCGGCTCGCCTTGTAGGCGCGCACGTTCTCCGGGAGGTCCTCGACCGTGAGCTTGTCGAAGCGAGTCAGCGCCACCGCGCGCTCGACGCAGTTCTCGAGCTCGCGCACGTTGCCCGGCCAGTCGTAGGCCATGAGCTTCTTGGCCGTCGGCGTCGCGATGCCGTCCACGTCCTTGTGGAAGCGGCTCCCGAAGCGCTCGACGAAGGCCTGCGCGAGCATGAGGATGTCGCCGCCGCGCTCACGCAGCGGGGGCACGGGGACCCGCACGACGTTGATGCGGTAGTAGAGGTCTTCGCGGAAGTCGCCGCGCTTGATCTCCGCCTCGAGGTCGCGGTTCGTCGCCGCGATCACGCGCGCGTCGAAGGGGATCTCGTCGTTCGATCCGACGGGCCGGACCTTCCGCTCCTGCAGGGCGCGCAGCAGCTTGGGCTGCACCTCCATCGGGAGCTCGCCGATCTCGTCGAGGAAGAGCGTGCCGCCGTTCGCGCGGGAGAACAGACCCTCGCGCGTCCCCTTCGCGTCCGTGAAGGCGCCCTTCGCGTGACCGAAGAGCTCCGACTCGATGAGGGTGGCGGGCACGGCCGCGCAGTTGATGGCCACGAAGGGCTCGTCCGCGCGGACGCTCCGCTCGTGGATCGCCTTGGCGACCAGCTCCTTGCCGGTGCCGGACTCGCCCGTGATGAGCACGGACGCGTCGGTCTCGGCGAGGCGCTCCACCAGGTCGTAGACCTTGCGCATCGCGCTCGACTTGCCGATGAGCTTCTCGAAGCCCTTCGACTCCTCGACCGCGCTCCGCAGCCGTCGCACCTCGTCGCGCAGGCGGTGGTGCTGCACGCCACGCGAGACCGTCAGGGCGAGGAGCTTCATGTCGATCGGCTTGGTGATGAAGTCGTACGCGCCGACGCGGATCGCGCCGACCGCCTTCTCCATCGTGCCGTGACCGGTGACGAGCACCACGGGCAGGTCGGGCTTCGTGCCGACGACCCGCTCGCACACCTCGAGCCCGCCCATGTCGTCCATGAGCAGATCGGTCAGGACGAGATCGTAGGTCGTGTCCTGGACCGTCTCGAGCGCGTCTTTGGCGCGCGTGTACCACTCGACCTCGAAGCCGTGCTTCTCGAGGCCCGCGGCGATGAGCTCACACGTCGACTGGTCGTCGTCGACGACGAGGACTCGCCCGTTTCCCTTCACGGTCGACGTGCGATCGGGTCGATCCACGGCCTGGTCCGGTGCCTCGGGGGGCGTGGGCGACGAGTGGGCTCGTCCCTCGTCGAATCGCATGGGGGTCGGCATTGCACCGCTCATTCTCTCTCCTCCTTCAAACTCTTCTTCGGCTGGTCTCATCAGACGATCCCTTGAGCGACCATCGCGTCGGCGACGCGCCGAAAAGCGGCGACGTTCGCGCCTCGGACATAGTCGATCGTGCCGTCGTCTCTGCGACCGTGCTCCACGCAGCGGTCGTGTATGGCCGACATGACTTCTTGCAACCGTCGCTCGACCCTCTCCCGTGACCACGGGAGGCCGAGCGCGTTCTGACTCATCTCGAGCGCGCTGACCGCCACCCCGCCCGCGTTCGCGGCTTTGCCGGGGGCGAAGAGCACGCCCGCGTCGCGCAGCACGTCCACCGCGCCGGGCGTGGTGGGCATGTTGGCGCCCTCGGCGACGGCGACGCAGCCCGCCTTGGCGAGCTTGCGCGCGTCGTCTCTCTCGAGCTCGTTCTGGGTGGCGCAGGGGAGCGCGATCTCGCAGTCCACGCCCCACGGGCGCGCGTCCGCCTCGAACTTCAGGTCGAGCCCGTCCGCGATGTCGCTCAGGCTGTCCCCGGCCGCCTTGCGCTCCCGGATGGTGTCGAGCTGATCTTCGTCGAGCCCCTTCGGCGCATGCACGAACCCGCTCGTGTCGCTCAGGGTCACGACCTTCGCGTTCTGCTCGAGCAGCTTCTCCGCCGCGTGGAGCGACACGTTGCCCGCGCCGGAGACCGCCACCCGCTTGCCCTCGAGCACCTTGCCGTGCTCCTCGAGCATCTGCGCCAGGAAGCTCACGCAGCCGTGGCCGGTCGCCTCCACGCGCCCGACGCTCCCGCCGAAGAGCGTGCTCTTGCCGGTGAGGGCGCCGTCGAAGCGATCCTGCAGGCGCTTGTACTGCCCGAACAGGTAGCCGATCTCACGCTCCCCCACGCCGATGTCTCCCGCGGGCACGTCGACGTCCGGGCCGATGTAGTGGAACAGCTCCGTCATCAGCGCCTGGCAGAAGCGCATCACCTCGGCGTCCGACTTGCCCTTCGGGTCGAAGTCGGCCCCGCCCTTCGCGCCCCCGATCGGGAGGCCGGTCAGCGCGTCCTTGAGGGTCTGCTCGAACCCGAGAAACTTCAGCTGCCCGAGGTCCACGCTCGGGTGAAAGCGGAGGCCGCCCTTGTAAGGGCCCAGGGCGTTGTTGAACTGAACACGCCACGCGCGGTTGACCCGCACGCAGCCCTCGTCGTCCAGCCACACCACCCGGACCGCGATCACCCGGTCGGGCTCGACCAGGCGCTCGATGATGGCCGCCTCGCGGTAGGCCGCCACGTGCTTCACGACCGGGAACACGCAGCCGAGCACCTCGTGCACCGCCTGGTGGAACTCGGGCTCGCCGGGGGTGCGCGCCTGGAGGCGCTCCATGAACCCGTCGACGTCGTAGTCGTCGGGCCGCTTCCCGGTCAGCCCCGCGATGTGCTCCACTGGTTCGGTCCTCACGAGGTGCCCCTGAGCGCAAGCTGCGTGCCGTGACGATTTGGCCAGGAACGAGGCGCATTTCCACGTGCTGGGCCCCATCCGGGCTGTGGCATCATGCCACATAGTGTCGCAACGCACCGCGCCGGGTCATTCCAGCGCGGGGCGGCACGGCTGGCGTATCGATTGCGACCTGTGGGTGTCATGACCACCCATGTAGACCCGCGTCGGCCTCACGTAATCCTCGTGGGGACCGACTTCAGCGAAGCGTCCATGCTCGCGGTACGGCAGGCCTGGCACCTGGCGACCCAGCGCGCGGACGCCCAGCTCCACGTGGCCCACGTCGCCGACGACGCGCGCGGCCTGAGGCGGAAGACGGACGCCCTCCGCCACCAGGACGCGCTGCTGCGCGAGATGCCGGCGAAGGTGCGCGCCCACGCGGTCCAGCAAGCGCAGGCCGGGCAGCTGGCCCCGCTTCACCAGCCGCTGGGCGTGCACGTGCGCCTCGGCGACCCGGTCGACGGGCTGCTCCAGCTCGCCGCCGATCTCGACGCGGCCATGCTCGTCGTGGGCAGCCACGGCAAGACGGGGATCGCGCGCTGGCTCGGCTCGGTGTCCGAGAGGCTCGTGAAGGCAGGCCGACTGCCGGTCCTGGTGAGCCGCCCGCGCGACCTGACGACGATGGCCAAGAGCGAGCGGCTCGAGCCGCCTTGCCCGGACTGCGTCGCGGCCCGGCACGCCTCGAGCGGCGAGCGCTGGTGGTGCGAGGTGCACGCGCGCCCGCACGTCGAGACCCACGTGTACAGCTCGACCCAGCGCGTCGACTTCGCCAAGCCGGCCGCCGACTTCGAGGGCGCGCTCCGACCGGCGAGCAACGCCTGATCAGCGCCGCCCGCCGAGCGCGTCGAGTGACTCCCAGTCTCGCTGGGGGTCGCTCGCAGGGGCGATCGAGACGCGGAGGCACGCCCGCGACGGTCCGATGAGCACGTGCTGTCCGTCGACCGCGCCGTGCGCGATGCGCTCCGCGTGCAGACGCTTGAGCGCCCCGCGCACCTGCGCGATCGCGCGCTCGCGTGAGCCCCGACCGAGCTCGCCCAGAGGCCTCCCGCTCGGGTGCTCGAGGACCACGAGGCCGCGCTCGTCGTCGATGGCGTAGATCGCCTGGAGGAAGGGGCCGTCAGCGCGCGCGAACCCCCGGAGGCGCGCCCGGGTCTCCGCGTCCGCGTCGAGCAGCTCCACCTTGCGATCGAGCAGCTCGTCCCGCGCGATGCGCACTCCGTCGGGCCCCTCACCGATCACCGCGTATCGCTCGGTCTCGAGCACGGGCCCGGGCAGCTCCGCCGGCGCCTCGCTCACGGGCGCGCTCGCGGGCGGCGCCTCCACCGTGTCCCACGGGAGCGCGCGCAGGAGATCCATCACCTCGTTGGCGGAGTCGGGCCGATCGCGGGTCTGCTTCTGGAGCAGCGCGCCGATGAGCGGGTCGAAGTCCTCCCCGAGCCACGGCGCCACCTCGCTCGGCCGTGGCGGCTCCATCTCGAGGTGCTGGGCGACGAAGTCGGGCCCGGGGAACGGGAGCCGTCCGGTCAGGCAGCGGAAGAGGATGATGCCGAAGGCGTAGAGGTCGGTCGACGCGTCCGGGCGGCGGCTGCCTGTGATCTGCTCGGGCGACATGTAGGCGAGCGTGCCGACGAGCGCGCCCGTCAAGGTGGCCCCGAGGTCGGTCAGGTGCGCGACGCCGAAGTCGCCGAGCTTCACGTCGCCGCCCTCGCCGAAGAAGACGTTGGCGGGCTTGATGTCGCGGTGCACGACGCCGCGTCGATGCACGGCCTCGAGCGCGGCGAGCACCGCCCTGGCCATGAGCGCGGTGTGCGCCGGCGGATAGGCGAGCGGCGACTCGTCCGGCGCCGTGATGCGGTCGGCCAGGGTGCCGCCGGCCATGTGCTCCATGACGAGGAAGGGACCCTCGGGGTTGAACTCGAAGACCTTCACGACGTTGGGGTGCGAGATGCCCGCCGCGACGCGCGCCTCCCGGGCGAAGCGCACGAACGCGTCTCGACCGGCCGCGCCGCCTCCGACGTTGAGCACCTTCACCGCGACCTCGCGATCGTGGAAGGCGTCGTGCGCCAGCATCACGCGCCCCGTCGCGCCCGCCCCGAGGGGGCGGAGCACGCGATAGCGCCCCGCCAGCAAGCGCGCGTCCTGGTCCTTGCCGACCAGCGCGAGCACGCCGCGACGGTCGCCGAACTCTCGCTCGAGGAAGTCAGGCACCGTGACCGGGAGATCCGGCTCGAGCTCGCGCTGCAACACGCGGAGCGCGTCCAGCCGGCTGCCCGCGGCCTCGTCGAGCCCCATCGCGGCGAAGCACGCGATCATCAGCCGCAGCGCAGGTCGCTCGTAGCTCGGGTCCTCGGTCGCCTTCTGCAGCGCCCGCACCGCGTGATCCCAGCGACCGAACTGCGCGAGGATGCGCCCGAGCGCCAGCGCGGTCTCCGCGTCCTCCGGGTCCTCCTTGAGGCGCCGCTCGAAGAGCATGCCCGCGCGGCGGGGCTGGCCGAGCGCGAGCCGGCAGCGCGCGGCGTCGCGATACTCGCTGGCCGCTTCATAGAGCCCGGCCGCCGCCTCCGCCTCGCCCGCCGCCTCCCGCAGCCGCGCCGCGTCGAGGACCAGCCCCTTCGACTCGGCGTACACCGCCGCGCGCACCGCCTGCTCGGGGTGAGCCTCGAGCGCGCCCAGGATCCGCCCGCAGGCGTCGCGGTCCTGCGCCGAGAGCGCATGGCGATAGGCCTGCGCGAGGAGCCCGCTCTGCTCGGCGATCGCGATGGCCTCGTCCCACTTCCAGACGGCCGCGTAGAGCTCCGCCGCGCGCCCCGGCTCCTCGTGCGCCATGAGGAGATCCGCCGCCTCCTGGTGCCGCCCCTCCTTCACGAGGGCTTCCACGCGCGAGTCGATGTCACTCACGCCCGCGAGCCTAGCAGTCCGTTGAAGAACCTCGCTCCTCGTCTCTCGGGCGGGACGACCCGTCTCTCGGCCCGTGTCTCCTCGAAAATGCTGAAGCATTTCCTCGTCGCCCCGCCTAGAACCGGGCCGTCGCGCTCCGAGATCCTTCGGGCTCGGTACTTCAACGGCCTGCGAGAGTCGAACCGCTTACCGGACCGAGCTTGCCGTTTCCTGCGGTTTCTGGGCAAGGCGCGACGAGGGAGCGTGCTCTCAGCACGTGACCGAGGAAGCAACGCAGCCCAGGAATCGCAGGAAACGGCAGGCGACGGGAGGTAAGCGGATCGCCTCTCTAGCGCGTGCGGCGCCTCCTGGTGATCGCTGTCGTGTCCTCCACTACCCTCCCGGCGTGACCTCGCTCTTCCCCGGACCGCGTGGCCTCTTCGGCCTGCGCAACCTCGCGCGCTTCGTGCGCGACCAGCTCGGCTTCCTGCGGGAGATGACCGACGTGCACGGCGACGTGGTGGAGCTGCGCATGCTCGGCCGGCCGTGGATCCTCCTGAACCACCCGGACGACATCGAGCAGGTGCTCGTGCGGGAGCACGCCAAGCTGGCGCGCGACGACTACGCCGACATCCTCAAGCGCGCGCTGGGCGAAGGGCTGCTCACCTCGGACGGCGCCCTCTGGAAGAAGCAGCGCCGCCTGGCCGCGCGCGCCTTCACGCCCAAGCGCATCCGCGGCTACGGCGACCGCATGGTGGACGTGACGGCACAGAGCGTGGCGCGCTGGCGCGACGGCGACGCCATCGATCTGCACGCGGAGATGAGCCGCGTGACGATGGAGGTCGTGGCGGACGCGCTCTTCGGCGTGGGCGTCGGTCCCAGCGACGTGGACACCGTCCGCGGCTCCATGGAGGAGATCAACGCCTTCTTCGCGAACAGCCCCGAGGCGCTGCTCCGGCTCCCGCCGAGCGTGCCGACGCCGCGCAACCGGCGCATGAACGCGGCCATCGCGGCCATCGACGCGCTGCTCTTCCGCATCATCGAGGAGCGTCGACGGGACCCGGAGGAGCGCGACGATCTGCTCGGCGCGCTCCTGGCCGCGCGCGACGACGACGGGAGCGCGATGGACGACGCGCAGCTCCGCGACGAGTGCGTCACGCTCTTCCTCGCGGGGCACGAGACCACCGCGCTGGCCCTCGCCCACACGTTCTTCCTGCTCAGCCGCCACCCCGCGGTCGCCCGGCGCATGCAGGCGGAGATCGACGGCGTGCTCGGCGAGCGGCTCCCCCGGAGCGACGACGCGAAGGCGCTGCCCTACACGCGCCAGGTGCTCGAAGAGGCGATGCGGCTCTACCCGCCGGCGTGGATCACGGGCCGCGCGGTCGCCGAGCCGTTCGAGCTCCGCGGCCGCACGCTGCCCGCCGGGGCGCAGCTCGTCGTGAGCCAGTGGATCGTGCATCGCGATCCGCGCTGGTTCGAGGATCCGGAGGGCTTCGACCCGGGTCGCTTCGCGCCAGAGCGCGCGAAGGACCGCCCGCGCTTCGCCTACTTCCCCTTCGGCGGCGGGCCGCGCGTCTGCATCGGCAACCACTTCGCCATGCTCGAGGCGATCCTCCTGACCGCGACCATCGCGCAGCGCTTCCGCCTCGATCTCCTGCCGGGCGAGCGCCTCGAGTTCGACCCCTCCGTCACGCTGCGCCCCAAACGCCACGTTCGCGCCCGCCTCGTCGCGCGCCAGAGCGCCGCCCTCCCCGAGGCGGCCGAGTAGCGCCTATCCCAGGCATAGCCAGGCATTATTGGTTCAGCGACCGAGCATGCCTGAGACTATGGACATGAAGAACACCACGCTCGCTTCGCTCCTGATGCTCCTCGGCGCCTGCACGAGCTCACACGGGGGCGCCGACGCCGACACGATGGTCTCCGACGCGGGCGCCGAGCCCGACGCGGCGCCGAGCCCACTCTGCATGGAGGTCTGTGACAGCCGCGGAGGAGACACGGGCCACTGCGAGCTCCCCGACTGCGACGCGCGCTGCGCGGAGATCGGCCCGACCGTCTTCGACGCCTTCACCGAGTGCGTCGAAGAAGACCCGCTGTGCTTCAGCACGCTGGAGGACTGCCTCTACGATCGCCAGTACCCCGAGCCGGTGCCCACGCCGACGACGGTGCGAGGCAGCGGGCTCGACGCGTACGACGGCCTCTTCGTGCATGTCTCCTTGCAGTGGGACCGCGAGACGCTGCGAGAGGCCCAGGTCATCGTCGGCGGCGCCTTCTCGATCGAGCACGCGCCTCCGATGCGCGGCTCTGCGCGCCCGCGCGCGCTCGTGTTCATCGACGTCGACGGCGACGAGAGCTGCACGCCGGGCACCGACGTGACCGCGTACGTGGAGATCGAACGGAGCGGCACCTACGAGCGGCCGTCGTTCGAGGGGCACCTCGACGGAGAGTCCGAGAGGCCCGCGGACTTCATCTGCCCCGAGGTCTGAGCGCGCCGCCGTTCGCGGCGCAGGCGTCGGCCGCATTCGAGATCCGCTCGTGCGACCGATCGAGATCCAGCCCGGTAGGGCGCCCGAGACCCCGTACGACTTCGCGTCCTCTCCGAGACCGCTTCGGCTTCCGAGTCCGCGTCCGAGTCCGAGGCCGAGTCCGAGGCCGAGTCCGAGTCCGAGTCCGAGTCCGAGTCCGAGGCCGAGGCCGAGGCCGAGTCCGAGTCCGAGTCCGCACCCGCTTCCGCTTCCGCTTCCGCTTCCGCTTCCGCTTCCGCTGCCGCTTCCGCTTCCGCTTCCGCACCCGCTTCCGCACCCGCACCCGCACCCGCACCCGCACCCGCACCCGCACCCGCTGCCGCTGCCGCTGCCGCTGCCGCTGCCGCTTCCGCACCCGCTTCCGCGCCCGAGTTCGCACCCGCGTTCGCGTCCGCATCCGCAGCCGAGTCCGCTGCCGCGGCGCTTCCAGTCGCCGCGTCCGAGTCCGCGTCCAGGTCGGCTCCCGCGCACGCTTCCGGGTCCGCGGCGGCTGCCGCGCCCGATCTGGCCGCACTCACTCGGCGGCGGGCGCTGCGGTACTCGCGATCTCGGCTACGCGATCGCGGCGGGCTGCCGTTCCCCTCGGGAGTGCAGCTCTTCAGCTCCATCCCGCCGGTCCCGGCCCCTCTGTCCGTGCCGCCCGAGAGCGCAGGATCGCTGCCTCGGGGCTCGCTGCTCGACGAGACCTACCGGGTCCTGCGCCGCATCGGCGCGGGGGGCATGGGGGCCGTGTATCTCGTGGAGCACGTCGCGCGCGGGAAGCGGCACGCGGCCAAGGTGGTGGCGCGCACGGGCGACGACGAGGGGGTCGTCCGGCTCGAGCGGGAGGCGCGGGCGCTGGAGCTGCTCGACCACCCCAACATCGTGCGCGCGGCGCACCTGGGGCAGACGCCAGACGGGCTGGTCTACATCGTGATGGAGCTGCTCGAGGGGGAAGACCTCGGGCAACGCCTCGCGAGGGCGCGCGCGAGCGGCGACCGTCTCTCCGACGACGAGGTGCGCGGGCTGGTCCCGCAGCTGTTGAGCGCCCTCGCGGCGGCGCACGCGGCCGGCATCGTCCACCGCGATCTCAAGCCCGACAACCTGTTCCTCGCGCGCGGCCCCGACGGTGATCCGCCGACCTTGAAGGTCGTCGACTTCGGCGTCTCGAAGCTCCGCTCGGAGCACCCGCTGACGCGGATCGGCCAGGTGCTCGGCACGCCCGTCTACACCGCGCCCGAGCAGTCGCGACAGAGCGCTCGCGTGGACCACCGGGCCGACATCTACTCGGTCGGAGTGCTCCTCTACGAGCTGCTCACGGGACGCGCCCCGTTCGTCGCGCCCAACCTCCAGCAGCTGATGATGATGCACGCGTGCGACACGGCGACGCCGCTGCTCGAGCTGCGACCCGATCTGCCGCCCGCGGTGGCGAGCGTGATCGGGCGATGCCTGGAGAAGGCGCCCGAGGATCGCTTCGGCTCGGTGACGCAGCTCGCGGAGGCCTGGGAGTCGGCCTGGTTCGGGCGCAGCCTCGAGGAGCTGCCTCTCCCGAGACTCACGAGCCTCTCCCCCACCCCGAGACCTCGGCCCAGGCCCAGGCCCGCCCGCGCGAACGAGGGCGCGCCGAGCCCCCCGAGCTGGCTCGGACGCGTCGCGCTCGCGGGCGCGCTGCTCGTGGTCGCCGCGGTGACCTATGCGGTCGCACACCGCTATGTCGCCCTCTCTTCGGGGGACGTGCTTTCCCGGGACAACAGCCAGGCGATGCCGCTCACGTCTCGGCCCTGAGCTGCCAGGCGCCGTCGTCAGCGCTCGCCGAGGTTCGCGCAGACCAGGTCGAAGAGGGCGCCGAGGGTCACGCCATCCCACGTCTCGACCCGCACTCCGTGGCGCTCGACGAGGGCCACCGACAAGCTCTCGATCTCGAGCCAGAGAGTTGGACCGCTTACCGGACCGAGCATGCCGTTTCCCGCGTTTTCTGGGCAAGGCGCGACGAGGGAGCGTGCTCTCAGCACGTGACCGAGGAAGCAACGCAGCCCAGGAATCGCGGGGGACGGCAGGCGACGGGAGGTAAGTGGATC
>JAVJQK010000145.1 GCA_040218145.1 Sandaracinaceae bacterium
CTCGGCGCTCGTGCCGAGCAGCGCCCTCGCGACCGTCTCGCGAGCGTGGCGCGCGCCGAGATCCGTCCGCAGTGCCACCGGTGGTCTCATGGAGACCGGTGATATCGGTGGAGGTGGTGCGCTTCGTCGCCGGTGGCGACACTTCTCGGCCTCCGCCTGCGAGCGGCCCTTGGACTTCTGGCTCTCGACGACCGCCTCGAAGCGCTCTTCGAAGACGTCCGAGCAGCGCTTCAGGAAGAGGACGCCGAAGATGTACTCCTTGAACTCCGAGGCATCCATCTTGCCGCGGAGGATGTCCGCGGCGGCGAAGAGGTGACGTTCTAGCTGGGGTAGGGTGAGGGGCATCGTCCTGTACTTCGGGGCTGGGAGACCCGCCGAGCGCCGTGCCGTAGAGGCCGAATCGAGGCGCGCGGAGCTCCCGTCGTGGGGGCCCGGAGAATAGTCCGCGCCCGGTCGCTGTGAACAGGCTGCCGATGGGCTCGAGTCGACCCACCCGATGAACGCCGTCACGCCGCGATCCCCCTCACGCGACCCAGGCTACGCAATTAGTCGCGCTCGGGATACGAGCATTACTGCTCTACTCCGCGCGCGGGGAACTAGAGCAAGATTGCTAGAGCGGAGGGCGTGACCATCGCGCCCGATGGATCGAGTCACCAAATCCCATCGACAACGGCCGATACGACCTCCTTCGTCTCAGAGGCTATGCGTGTCGAGACAGCCAATCGAGGATCGTCCTAGTGAGGCGGTCCAGAGTTTCCTTTGCCTCGCGCGCCTCTTCGGGTCGCACGTCCACCTCAGCGGCTGTAGCGCCCTGCTCGAGGAACTTGCCCGCGTGGATCCGCTGACGTCGCCGGTTGAGGTCTTCACATCGACCCGCAAGTGACCCGTCTAGGATCGCGTGCTCGCCACCTCTTTTTGCTCCCCAGATGAGGTCGTTGAAGGACCAGTGCTTGGGTGACTTGTCGAGTTGCCCCCCTGTCATGCACCCATGCTTCTGAGCGGTGTCGTGGACGAATGACAAGGCTGCTTCTCCGAGAGCCGCTGCAACTACGATCGTCGCTGTCGGTGTCTGGACCTCCGACAACACGCTCAACTCGCGCCGAGTGTGGCTCCACCACATGCGATAGTCGCCGTGCCCGAGCTTCGGGAGTTCGGCCTCGAAGGCGACAAGGGGCTCGGCCGACGACGGTCGCTGATCGTGTCGCCGGCTGATGATGTCTTCGATCTGGGTGACCAGCTGTCTAAGGGAGGAGTCGCCTCCTCGCCCTGCGCTATGCGGGGCGCTGTGCTCACTGGTGTTTCGCGGCCGCTGCTGAAAGATCTGCGGGCGCGCCGTGAGCAAGCCGTCCTCCTGTTCGTCGAGATACTGCGCCACGCAATAGCTCGCGATGGCGATCTGGACAGATTTCTCGGTGTGCCCCTTGTCGATCGCCCGGGCGAGTAGCACGTCGCGCCCGACCTTGGCTGCTCGCTGGCCGTGGGTCTTTGCTACAGCTTGGAACTCGTCCACGACGAACTGGTAGGCGTCCACGTCGCGGAACTCGTCACGGTCGAAGAACCAGACGAGATCCGTTGCATCGCGGTCGGCCAGAACCAGGCGACCATCGCGCCGACCGTGGAGGTGCGAGCCGAGTGCGTCTCGCAGCTCGCCCTCACCGATGTCGTGCCTCGACGCTAGTTCCCGTAGTTCGCCCCAGGTCAGACCGTGTTCGGTAGGAGCGGCAAACACCGTGGCTCGTAGGGCGCGGCGAATGAACTGTTGGACTGTCGCAATGCGTTGCATGTTCGTACCGTTGATCGCTGCCTGGGCCCGGTCCAGTCCGCCCGCCTGTTCCGATGTCGGTCGGGCCGGGAACACGCGTGCGTGCCCGATCTCGGGTTCGAGATCACTCAGCTTTCGCCCACCCCGTCTTTGGAACGCGCGCCTCAGAGCGTTGAGGTCCTGACCAGAGCACGCGGCGCGGACCCGTGCTCGGCGGGAATCGACCCGCCAAGACGAGCCGAATTCGGTGACCGCTCCCGACTACACCCACCACGCAGGCTTCGAGGAGCGGTCCAATGGGACGACTTCCACCAGTCTGTCAGATCCTTGGTTGAGTCGTCCAGCCGCCATGATGACCGAGCGCCACTCGACCGTGGACATGGCTGAGAAGCGCTTCCCGTTCCGCGGCACGTATGGCCCCGCCTTCAAGGCCCTTGCCGCCTCCGATCGAGCGATCGGAACCCCCACACGACGAAGCCCGGCGCGAGCGACTAGCTCCAACCGGGCGACATCACACACCAAATCCAGAGCGGGCGATCGGGCTCGAACCGACGACATTCAGCTTGGGAAGGTCACAGCCGGCCCCAGAGCTACTACGCATTTCCAATGAATACAACACGTTAGCGTCCCACGGTGTTGCGTGCCAACGCGCTGTGGCTCGACGGAATGGACACTTCGATGGACACCTCCCCGCCGCTTCCGTCAGAAAGCACCGCTCGCCTGCGTCCCTTCCGGCGTGGACCCCTACCACGGCGAAGAAGAACACCCCCCGGCCCCCTGGCCGGCCGAGGATGACCCCTGGCGGTAGTCCGGAGCCGAGGCTGCTATCGTCTCGTCGTTGGGAGTAAAGGACACCGATCCCGATCCGGGGAACACCTGGGACCGCTTGCGGACGCTGAGTGAGGCGGCGCAGCGTGCCCGCGCGCTCGGAGACGACGAGCGCGCGGACGCCCTCGAGGAGGAGTGGCTCGCGCTTCGCGCGCAGCTGATCAAGAGCGAGGCGGGTGGCTGATCTCGACGAGCGGCGCGGTTGCGCGCATCCAGCGCCGGGGCCACCTTTGACCCGTGGCCGACAGACAGCAAATGCCAATGCCCCCCAAGGCCGCCCGGGACGAGGTCTCCCCTCTAACCCGCGAGCTACCCTCGTCGGAAGCGATGGCTCGACGACTGCGGTTTCAGCAGGCTGTCCGCGGTCGGGTCGCGGGAGTTTCCGCCGCAGTCGCGGGAGAGTCCGGGGAGTTTCCGCCGCAGTCGCGGGGAATGGCCTACGAGTAGAGCTCCTCGAGCAGCCGGTCGATCGACGCGTCGTCTTCGGCCAGGTCGGCCTCGGTGATCACGCCCTCGCGCGCGTCGACCCGCCGCTTGAGCTCCTCCAGCGCGGCGCGCGCCTTGCCCACGCCCAGGGTCCGGACGAGCCCAGCCACCAGCCGGGCCACCTCCGCGCCCTGGCGCATGATCAGCTGCACCTCGAGCGGGACAGCGGCGCCGATCCGCTCGGTGGTCGCCGCCGCCCCCTCGAGCACGTCCGCGATGATCGCGCGCGCCTCATCCACGGGACAGCCCCCACGCCGGCGGCGCGAGATCGAGCGCGCCCGGCACCGGCAGCGCGCCGTCCTCGAGGGTGTTGGCGCAGGACGCGATCGCTCGGTACTTGTCGAGCGCTCGGCGGGCCACGGGGATGAAGTCCAGGGCCGTCACGCGCCCGTCGCCGTCGCCGGTGGCGGGCTCGCGGCCGGTCTGCTGGGCGAGCCAGAGCGCCTCCACGTAGCCGCTGACGGCGGAGCCGTAGGTGCGGTGCGCGTCGATCACGCACTGCCACTCGCGCTCCGCCTGCGCGCGGGCGGCCTGCGCTTCCTCGAGGGAGGCGCCCTGCTCGTGGGCGCGCCGCACCGCCGTTTCGATGGCGGTCAGGCGCATCCGCCGGATCGTCGGCTCGCTGAGGATCTGCGCGTCCTGCATGCCTTGCGCGACGGCCGTGTGCTGCTCAATCCAGCTCGCCCCGCACCCGGGGAGCGCGGCGGCGAGCACGAGCACGAGGAGCATGGAGAGGGGCCCGGCGCCGCCACCGCCGCGCCTGCCGGAGCCGTTCTTGGGTTCGGTCACTCGGGGCAGGAACATGGTCGTCACCCCTCCGGTCACGAGGCCGGTGCCCGCGAGTAGGAGGGTCGTCGAGTGCTCGCCGGCGTTCCCGGTCACGATCAGGACGACTCCGCCGGCCGCGAGCAGGACGCCCGCGACGGTGGAGATCAGCTTCATCAGGGTCTGGTTGGTCATGGTGTCTCGATGTCTCGATGCATGGACGCCCCCGTCCAAGCGGGCCGCCGTCGAGCCCCCGAGGACGAGGGCAAGTCGTTGGGAACGCGACGGCGGCCCGCTTCGACGTGCCTCCTACCGGCGCAGCCTCCGGTCCAGGGCCTGCTCGATGCGCGAGAGCCGCTGCTCGAGCTGGGCGCGCTCGAGGGCGCGCGTGGTGGTGTCGCTCTGCCGCCACGTGTCGACCTTCGTGCCGAGGGCGGTGACGGACCTGTCGAGCGCGTCGAGGTGGTCGAACCGCTCCTCGAGCGCCGTCATGCGCGCTTCGACGGCGCCGACGCGCTGATCGGTCGCCGCTTCGATGGCGGCGCTGTTGCGCCACTGCGCGAAGGCGCCGATCAGCACGGCGGTGATGACGGTGATCGCCACCCCGCCGATGATCGTTCGGGCGAGCTTCCGGCTGTCGTCGTCCATGTGGATCTCCTCTTCCATGCGGCTCCTCACTGCGGGCTTCAGTACGGACCCAGCCCCGACGGGTCCCACTCTGTCGGGATCGGACGGCCTTCGCGCCAGGGGCTCTCCCGCTGCGCCTCGAGCCCGAGCTCGTCGACGGCGTACTCGAGCACGAGGCGGCGCCAGATCTCTTCGCCTGGGTCGGAGCGCCGGTTGTCGCTCGACTGCCGGTGGGCGACGACATAGCGGATCGGCATGCCCTCGCGGCGCCCCTCGTCGACGAGCCACGTCAACGCAGCCTGGGCCGCAATCAGGGTCTCCTCGGTCAGCTCAGACGGGGAGCCGCCCCAGGTCGTGAGGAGGTCCTCGCGCGGGAGCGTGTCGGGGTCGTCGAGGAGGCCGGGGTATCGACCCTCCACCTCGAGCCCCAGCGAGTAGCCGTTGAAGCGGCCGGCATGCTGCACGTAGGTGCGCAGCGGGTGCGCCGCCACGAAGTAGCCCGCGCGGAACGCCATGGCGTGGCACGCGACGTCGAGGGCGCGGCGGGCCCGCGCCAGCTCCACGTCGCCGCCCGCGAACTCGACCGCGCGGCGGCTCACGCCGTACTCGGCCGCGGTCTGGTGCACGACGATGGTGGTGACCTCCTCGGGCGCCCGCATGACGACCTGGTTTCCCCGGATGAGCGTCTTGCGGCGGCCTCCCGGATACCAGTAGTCCTGCTCGTCGCGCAGGTCGTAGAAGCCCGCCTCGGGGGGCGCGTCGCACTGCCCGGGCAGCCGGAGCCGGTCGGCGACGTCCTCGGCCGCGGCGTGCGCTTCCCGCTCGCTCAGGCCGCGCTTGAGCGCCTCGATGTAGACCGCGTCGCAGACGGCGTCGCGTGGGGTGCAGGTGGGCTCATTCATGGGTTTCTCCTCTTCAGACGCTCGCCAGGTTGAAACCGAACGCCTCGTTGACGCGACTGGTCAGCGTGGCGAGCTCGCCGACAGAGAAGCCGCCGGCCTTCGCGATCAGCGCGTAGCAGGAGCCGACGAACTCGCTCGGCGCCGCGGCGAAGATGGCCAGCTTGTCGGTGCCGAAGGCTATCGGCCCGAGGGTGGCGTTCGCGGTGGCGCCGGCCACGTCGTTCGTCTTGAGGAACGCCGCGTCGCCGTCCGGCGAGAAGAAGCGCCCCCGCTGGCAATAGAGCGTCCCGTCATTCGTGAGGCTCGCTCCCACCGCCTGCAGCGTCGTGCCCCCCTCGAAGACGCGAAAGACGCTCAGCCCGGACCAGCGGGGGATCAAGGCGAAGTGCGTCTGACCCTGGCCACCGATCAAGAACCTCTGGGCATTCGCCGCGGTCGAGCTCATCACGGCGACCACGTCGAGCACGCCGCCGTCCGGCACGTCCAGCGCCGAAGCGGCGAGCCGGCTCAGGAACGCCGTCCCGCTCGGGACCACCAGGTGGGAGCCGGGGACGTACGTCACCGCACCGGTGGAGCGGACGGCGTCGAGCGCGGAGCCGGCCGTGCCCAGGTTGCGCCACTCCGTGACCTCGCTCGAGCCGTCGAGCGTGACGCTGCTCGCCTCCGGGCCCCAGAGATAGAGCTGCGCCCCCAACGGGTCGAAGCCCGTCACTCGCGCACGACGCGCGGCCTGGGCCAACAGAGCTCCGGCGGCGCGGTGCATCACGCGACCTCGAGATCTCCGGCGATCCACACTTCGGTGGCGGTCCGCCACTCGAGCACGGCGCCCTGGTACTGCTCGGCGATCGCCGGGACGAAGGTCGCGCCGTGGCGCAACGTCACCCCGACGCCGGGGACGAACGTCACCTTGCCAGCGCCTGCCTGGTTGTGTCGGCTGCTCGTGCCAGCCGTCCCGGCGTCGACCGTCACGGTCACCGGGGAGGCCGACTCGTAATAGACGCTGCGGTCGCGGTCCCCGTCGCCGGTCGTGCGTGTGGTCCCCAGCTCGGTGACCTGCTCGGCGCTCAGCGAGACGTTGGCGCGCCGGATGCGCTTGGACGAGCCGTCCGCGTCGTCGACCACCAGGAGCTGGTCGTCGTCGGTGAGCGTCAGGATCTCGGGCAGCTCGGTGACTCGCTTCGACATGTCGTCCTCAGAGGTTCGAGAGCTTGCTGCTCTGCAGCTCGACCAGGGCCGCGCGGATCCGGTCGTTGTTGGTCGCGGCGTCGTTGCCCGCGGCGACCTCGAGCGACCACTGCGCCCCCAGCGAGACCGCGACCGGGCTGCCCGACAGGTCGATCGTCACCCACTGCAGGTCCGTCGTGCCGTCGTCGAACACCGACCCCACCACGGTGGTGGTGACGCTGATGGGCTTGGCGAAGCTGATGCCGTAGTTGTCGCGCTGGAGCTCCACCTTCATGCGGTTGGTGCCCGCGCGCGCGACCCCGGGGTTGAGGAGCACGCGCACCCGGACGATCGAGGCGTGGCGCGGCAACCGCGACAGGTCCCACCACGCGAGCCCGAAATTCCGGCGCACGTCGAGCGCGCCGCGGGCCGGGAGGAAGTCCGCGTTGTTCAGCGTCTCGAGCTGCAGCGCGCCCGCTCCGAGGTAGCCGATCCAGCTGAGCGGCGCGGGGAGGTCGATCTCGCCGGCGCCGTCGAAGCGACTGAACACGTGGCGCGTCCGGTCCGCGAGGGCCTGGAACGGGACCTCCACCGACAGCGCGTTGCGCGGGTCGCCGTCGACCGGAACCGTGATCGGGCTGGTGAAGGCATCTACGTCGACGAGGTCTTTCGGCATGACTCTCCGGCTAGCAAACGAACTGGACGGCCAGGTTTCCGCCCCAGACCTGTCCGGGCGAGGGGTCGTCGTCGGCCCACGTGCCGCCCGGCGGGTAGCCCCACACGTCGCCCTCGGGCGGCAGCAGGGTCAGGTAGATGCGGTCGATGTGCGCCGCGCTCCACTCGCGCGGCACCGCGCAGAACAGCTCCCGCTCCGCGTCGCTCATCGCGTAGATCGACACCTCCGCGAGCAGCGGCTCGCCGCTCTCGGCCAGCAGCGGCTCGCCGCTCTCGGTCAGCAGCGGGATCCCCACCGTCGTGCCGCTCAGCGAGAAGAACAGGAAGAGGCGAGCCCACCGCGCCGGGTGCTCGCCGTCGCCGCCCCAGCTGATCGTGTCCTCGGTGATCGCGCCGGCGACGTCCACCTGGTGGCGGAACCCGGAGTTCGCGACGAGCGCGATCGGTACGGCGAGCGAGCTGACGAAGAACGCGTGCAGCTGCCCGAGCAGCGCGTACGGTCCGCCGCGGGTCCGGTGCGCGTCCCACCACGTGAGCATCCGGGCCGCGAACGTGGCCCCGTCCTCGCCCGGCCCACGGAGGATCTGGCGCTGGCGCCCCAGGTACGTCAGCGCGCGGGGCTGCGCGGCCGACGGGAAGCGCAGCGCGACGCCGTCCACCGCCCGCTGTGTCGCCACGTCCACCGCCTCACCCAGCGCGGCCATCAGCGCGCCGCCCACCGGGCGCCGCAGCCAGGGAGGGCAGATGAGGAGGATCTCGGCCGCGAACGAGACCGGAGGAGAGCTCGCCATCAGCTGGCCACCAGGTGGACGGTCGCGGTGACGACCCCGAGCACGGGCGCCTCCGTCGGCGCGACCGGCACGTCGGCCGCCGGGACGCTCAGCTGCAGGTCGACGAGGTGCTCGGCGCCGATGGTCTCCCCGATCGCCGCCTCGAGCAGCTCGGCGTACACGCTCCCCGCGCCCGTGAACTTGCGCAGGCCGCCGATCGGCAGCTGCCCCACGAAGGGCGCCAGCGCCGTCTCGACCTGGGCGGCGACCTCGCTCGCCGTCAGCCCGATCGTGCTGCGCACCCACACCTCGTACGTCACCGCGATGACGAGCGGCGTGGCGCTCGCGATCGTCGTGCTCACCCCCACGGGCAGCACGAGCTCGCGGATGGCCACGTCGACGGCGCCCAGCGGGGTGCTCGGGTCGCCCACCACGCCGGTCACTCCGCCCGAGCCGGTCGCCACGTACACGGCCACGTGCCCCGTCCCGTCCGCGATCGTCGTCACGCGCGTGACGCCCGCCCCGATGCCGCCGGTCGTCCGCGCGCCGTGTCGAGGAGCCAGTTGATGCGCTCCTTCTTCGCGCCGCTGTCCATGCGCCGCGCGATGAGGTTCCACCACGACGCGTTCAGCAGCCGCTGGTATTCGCGCGAGCTGATCACGCTCATGTTCGACTCGAGGTCGAAGAGGAATTCAGGGGTGAGGGCTCCCATGGGTCGTTCCTTCGTTCAGCTCAGGGGTGCTCGATGAGCACGCCGTAGATGGAGTGGACCGCCCAGACCGTTCCGGCCGTCGAGCGGGTGGCGGTACCGTCCGAGGCGGACACGGTACGAGAGTCGAGGATGAACGCGTCGTTGCCGATGTCGGCGGCCTGGACGTCGTTCGGTGCGACGTCGTTGTCCCACCAGTGGAGCTGCAGCTCCCGGAAGAGGCGCACGCGCACTTGCTTCGCGCCGTCACCGGTCAGGTCCTCGTCGAAGTAGCCGATCGGGCGCAGCGTGGTGGACGGCTGCCCCGCGACGATCAGGGCGGTCGCGGTGTCGAGGCACGCCATGTGCCCCTCCTCCGCGACCTCCGTGTTCGCCAGGGTGTGCTCGAAGTAGCTCCAGCTCTCGGTGCGAGTCATGCGGCGCATGTCGTCACGCTCCCTTCTCGCCGCTGCGCGTGGGCGCCGGCGGCGTGGACTGCTGCCCGGGCGCGCCGTTGGTCACCGGGACCTGGGCACCGAGGATCAACTTGTTGCCCTGCTGGACGACGCCCGCGGTGGTGCGGGTCAGGCCCATGCGGGCGTCGAGCGCGGCCTTCTCGGCGGGCGGCAGGCGGCTCGCCTGGCCGTCGCCTTGCCCCGCGCCCAGCGTGGGACGGACGCTGCTCGCCGCGGCGGGGTTGGCGCGCGGCGGCGCCTCGATCGCCGAGACGATGGCCTGCACCTCCGTCAGCGGCTTCTTCTGGAGGACCTTGACGAGGCTCGGCGACAGGTCGGGGCGGCTGGCGAGAAGGCGCGCGCGCTCTCCCTCCTCCCGCTCCCGCTCGACCGCCGCGAGCCGCGAGGTGAGATCCTGCACGGCGCTGGCGAGCTCGCCCGCGGTCGACGCGGTGACGTTCGAGGTCTTGGCGCTGGCCTTCGCCTTCTTCGCCTTCTTCGCCTCCTCGTCCTCTTCCTCGCTCTCCGCGGTGGCGTCGTCGTCGTCTTCGTCTTCGTCCATGGCCTTGAGCGCGCGGCGAGCGCGCTTGCGGGCCTGCTCGTCCGCCTCCTCGTCGTCGGCGATGGCCTGGAGAGCCTTCCTCGCCTTCTCTTCGTCTTCTTCCATGGATTCCTCGTTCGTTGCGCCCGCCGCCCGGGCGGGGGTGTTGCCGCTCGCCAGCGCGAGCACGTCCTCGAAGCTGCTCAGCGCGTCCGCCAACCCCAGTCGCACCGCCTCGGGGCCCAGGACGCGGTCACCCTGCAGAGCGCGCAGCGCGGCGACGTCGACGCCGCGGTGTTCGCGGACCAGCTCGAAGAACGTCTCCGCGAGCTGGTCCACGCGACGCTGCGACGCGGCCAACGCCGCCTCCGTGAGCGGCACGTGCGGGTCGCCGTCGGTCTTGCGCGCACCGCTCGCCACCAGCGTGACCGCGACCCCGTGCCGCTCGTCGGCCGCGGTCACGTCGAAGAAGGTCTCGATCACCCCGATCGAGCCAATGTCGCTCGAGGGCGTCGCGTGGATCTCGTCGGCCGCGGTGCTCAGCGCGTAGGCCGCGCTCGCCGCCGCCCCGTCGACGTAGGCGAGCAGCTTCACGCCCGCCGCCCGCGCTGCCCGCCGCAGCGCCCGCGCCGTCTCGAACGCGCCGGAGACCGTCCCCCCGGGCGAGTCGACCTTCAGCACGATCGCGCGGGGCTGCGTCTCGAGCGCCGCCGTGAAGCGCTCCATGATCCCCTCGTACGAGTCGCCCCAGTACTCCTTGTGGTGCGCGAGCGGCCCGCGGATCGTGATCACCGCCACGCTCGAGCGCGTCTCGATCGCCGGGGTGGAGGGCTGACCCTCGCTCACGACCATCCCGAGCGCGCGCGGGTCCAGCGCCAAGAGACCGCGGGGGGTGTAGTACCTCACGCGACCTCCCGCAGGCGCACCGGCGCGGGGCCCGGGTCGGCCTGTCGGCGGCGGGTGGGGATCCCGAACCTCGCGATCATGGCGTCCACGTCGAGCTCGTGCGCGGCGCCTTCGGCTCCGCCTCCGGTGGCGAGCAGCGCCTCCGCCATCGCGGTGATCGCGTTGGCGGTCGTCACCATGGCCTGCGCCTCCGCCGCGCGATCCTTCGGCGGCGTCACGTCCCACTCGACGACCGCGCCGTCACGAAGCGCCGCCTCACCCCAGCGGCCGAGGATCCAGGGCGGCAGCACCTGGGTGTTGACCGTGTACGCGAGCGCGTCGCTGGTGGCCTTGATCAGGTCGGCGCGGATCGAGCGGTGGATGTCGCTGTTCTGGAACCCCGCCCCGCCGTCCGAGGTGACCAGCTGTCCGGCCACCGCCATCTTGAACTCGACGTCCTGCGCCGCGATCGTCTTCTCGAAGCTCTCGTAGCCCCGCCCGTTGCTCTCGAGCAGCTTCACGTCGTAGCCGGGCGTCAGGCTGAACACCGTGTTGATGCCCCACGCCATGACGCGCTTGAACCAGGCGTCCTTCTGGCCCTCGCTCGCCCCCTGGGGCGCCAGCGCCACCCGCGCCGGGTTGGCGAGCTTCGCCTCCCAGTTGTCCTTGTGGATCGAGGCGTGCTCCTTGCGAATGTAGGCGCGCCCCACCGCGCGCCAGAGCGCGGCCTGCCACGGCGCACAGCGGCCCCCCGGGACGTGCAGCACCCACCGGCCGTCGCCCGGCGTGATGGGGATCAGCCCGACGTTCGAGCGGAAGTACCAGCGGTTCTCATACCAGCGGTAGATCAGGAACTCCGGGTCGTACCGGACCAGCACGGGGTAGTTGCGCCCCGGCACGGGCAGCAGCTCGCCGACGCCGACGCCGACGAGGACCCCGTCGGCCGCCAGGGCGCTCAGCTCCGGCGCGGGACACATCTCGTCGAAGACGCTCCGCGTCTGCTCGTGGCCCAGCTCGAGCGCGGCGACGATCTCGTCTCGTCCACGGAACCGCTTCGGCAGCCGGACCAGGCCGTCGGTGCGCGTGGAGAGCACGCCCGCCAGCACCCCGTCCTTGCGCGCCGCGCGCATGAGCCGCGCCGCACCAGCGAGGTGGCCCGCGTCCGCGTTGTGCTCCGCCGCCTCGAGGTCGCTGAGGTACCAGCGCGTCTGGCTGAAGGGGATCGGCTGCAGCCCGCCGCCGAACTGCTCGCGAAGGCGCTCCACCGCCGGGTCGTCGAGCGTCAGCGCACCCTCGGCAGCCGGCCGAGTGTAGGCCGAGATGCCAAGGAGCGATGCTATGCGAGAGGCGATCCCCACGTCCGGAAGCGTGAGGAGTTCGCCAGCGCCAGGTGTATGATTCGCACCGGTTGACCCCGGTTGACCCGGTTGACCCCCCCCCGTCGAACGACTCAACTACCAGGAATCACGCGGAATCCCGTAGTTGACCTCCAGCGCGTTTTTCTTCGCGTCCGAGGGCTTTCGGCGCCCCGAGAGCCAGTGGTAGACCGCTCCGGGCGTCACTCGGCAGCGCGCCGCCACGTACTGCACCTCCGTGCGGCGCAGGATCTCGAGCAAGGCGGCGCGCCCACGCGACACGCTGCTACCGGCGCCTCCATGCGTCCGCCCCCGCGTACGGGTCGAACGCGTGCTCCGCGAGCTCCTCCGCCGGCTCGGGTCCGCGGCGCGCCGACGGAGGCACCCCGTCCCGCAGCGAGAGAGGAACCCAGCACGCCAGCGCCAGCGCGTCGTAGCGGTCCGGCGAGCGGCCCAGCTGGTCCCGGCGCCGTAGCACCTTCTTCTGCGGGACCAGCTTCAGCCGCCCCGTGTGCGCCTGCTGCTCCCACTCCCACACGTGTAGCTCGGCCGCCAGCTTCGAGTCCTCGGGGATCGCGCCGCCCTCGCGCATCCAACCCTCGAGGTTTGCAGTCAGCTCGTCGCGCATGCGGTCGAAGACGTGCGGCTGGCGCACCGCACGATCGGACGCGCGCACCGCCACCAGCTCGAACGGCTCCTCCCCCTTCCGCTCCTCGAGGAACCGCAGGAACTCGCCGTACACCTTCGCGCCCACCGCCCCCTCGCGGTCCAGCACGATCACCGGCTTCTCCCGACGGCGCCCCAGCCGCTCGACGATGCCGAGCGCGTGGACGAGGTGCGCCGCCGGCGAGAGCCCCGTGAACGCCACCAGCTCGAGCAGCTTCTGCCCCCGCCGCGGGGCGAACACCGCCTCGTCCCCGGTCCCGCTCTCGCCCGCTGGGTCGAGCCCCACGAACAGGCGCCCCTCGGCCTTCGTGTCCGCCCACCGGCTCTCCGCGTCCACGATCGCCGCGACGCTGAAGATCTTCCCGTCCTCCCGCTCGGCGAACTCTCCCTTGACGCGGATCAGGTACAGGGCGGACTCCTCGCCCCACATCTCCTTCTTCTCGTCGACCCACTCCTTCGTCGCCAGGCCGGGGACCACGACGCGCCCCTCGCGGCAGTTCGGCGTGTCCTCGGAGCTCGTCGTGATGCAGTGGAAGTACTTCGACTTGCCGTTGTGCGACTCGTAGAACTCCCCGCTCGTCTTCGTGGGGTTGCCCGTGTAGAGCACCCGGACCGTGCCCGGCCCGTCGCTCGCCCACCCGGCCCGGTTGCCCTCGAGCCCCTCGAAGATCTCGTCGGGGATCCCCGAGCACTCGTCGAACACGAAGAAAAGGTTCTTGCCGGCCGTGCCGGTGATCGCCTCGACGTCTTTGGCGGTGTAGCCCTTGATCTCGCGGAAGTTGTCGCTCACCAGCCCGGTCGCCGCGCGCTTCCCCAGCTTCCCGTCGATCAGCGCCGAGTGGGGGCACGGGCGCTCCGTCACACCCTCCGCCCGGCAGGCGAGACAGACCCCGCCGCGCTTCTTCATCATGGCGGTCTCCCGCCAGAGGATGTCGTCCACCTGGCGTGCCACCGGGGCGCTCATGACTACGCGCGCGTCGTCGAAGGAGCTGTAGAACCACAGCCCGCACCCCGAGGCGGTGTTGGACTTCGACACCCGGTGGCCGGACTTCCAGGTCGTGCGCGGGTTGTCGCGCACGCTCTCGAGTACTTCGCGCTGCGTCGACCATGGCTCGATCCCGAGGATGTCCCGGAAGAACCCCACCGGGTCGGAGCGGTAGCGCGCCGAAGGCCAGCGGATCGCCCGCGCGAGCTTCCGTGCCTCCCGGTAGACCTCGAGCGCGTCGAGGACGTAGAGCGACGCCACCACCGGTCAGTCCTCCAGGACTTCGGCGAGCCGCCTGTCGAGCTCGGCGGCGAGCGATGGCTCCACCGGCTCGAGCTGCTCGGCGAGCCAGGTCAGGATCTCGCGGAAGCGCTGCCACGCTGGGTTCTCGGCGATGACGCGCGCCTGGAGGAGCTCGGCCTCGGCCTTGGCACGCTCGGCCTCTCGCCGCAGGCGGGTGGTCTGGTCCAGGAGCCGCGACTCGAGGGTGAGGGCCTTGTTGTAGTCGGCGTCCATGAGGTCGCCCCGCTCGCGGCGCTGCCTCGCCTGCCTCAGCAGCTCTTCGGCGTGCTCGAGCGGCGTCAGCTCTCGGAGGTCGCGCTGCGCCGGGCGCGGCTGGTCGGCGGGCTGCTGTGACCACGCCTTCGCCGGGATCCCGAACGCGTCGGCCATGGACTCGCGGTTCTTGGCCCCCGGACGCTTCGAGCCCCGCCGCCAGTAGCTCACGACCTGCTTGGTGCAGCCGAGCCGTTCGGCGATCTCGGCGTGGCTCTCCGGGCGCGCCAAGAGCTGCCTCTGCCCTTCGCTCCGCGGCCGGACGCTGTCGGTGCCGTCGGTCATCGCGTCCGCCGGGGGCCGGGGGTCAACCGAATTTCAGCAGCACCGAAATCGATCCAAGCATGAACGCGACTCCTCTGGGCCTTGGAGTCTCCACAACTGTTGGAGGGGGGGTGCTCGTGGTGGCCCTGCCGTGCGCCGACGTTGGCGTGTCTGCGCTCGGGTAGCGCTCGTCCGGGGGTGGAGCCGTCCGTGGCGCTGAGGGGCGTAGAGGGCGAGTGAGGGCGTCGCGTCCGCATGCGTCGCCCCCTTGCGTGGAGGGTGGCACAGCGGGTGCTGGACCGCACTCGGCTGGAGGGTGCGCCGAGTGAGTGAACTGGGCAGCCGCCGCTCACCACTCGTCCTCGAACTGTCGCGGGTCGTCAGGGTGGAACGTTGCGTCCTCTGGGTGGGACGATCCCAACCCCTCCTGTGATCCCAACCTTTCCTTAAGAACCCCCCGCGTGCGTGGGGATACGCGCGTGGGGATCGCGCCCCCTATCCCCAATTCACCCCCATCCCCATCATATTCTCCAGGTGTTTTAATTAGGTTGGGATCGTTGGGATCGTTGGGATCACCCCCCATCTTCGTGGGGTTTTTGCCCCGGTTTGTGATCCCAACCACCATTTGGTGGTTGGGATCATTTGCGGGGGGGGTTGGGATCATCGGGCCTCTATCCCCATTTTCACCCTCGCCAGGCGATGGGGATAGCGCGGCCACATCCTGACCGGAGTGCGCTCTATCCCCATCGGAGGCTTCGTATCCCCATTTTTCGCCGTCGTGATCCCAACCCCCCTCCGAGGTTGGGATCATCTCGTACGCCCAGCGCGCTCGACCGTTGGTGCCATCTCTCTTGCGCTTGCGCTCCCACCCGAGCCGCCCGAGGATGGTGCTCACGCGCATTTGAGATTGCTTGTCGTAGTCCTCCTTTCGGAGGCCGATGACCGCGAGGCAGTCCCCGATGGTGACGCGCGGCTGGACGAGGCCGAGCTGCTCCTTCTCCAGGTACGTACGGATCACCGCCTCCCACTCGTCTCCCTGGTAGCGGTCCTCTTGGGCTTCGCGGGCTGCCTCGTTGAGCTCGCGGCCGACGAGGTGCCAGGGCTCTCCCTGGTGGAAGCGGTGGACGGCCTCTGCCCAGATCTGGTCGCGGGCCTTCCGGAGCCCCTTGAGGTCGATCGGCCCGGTCTCGGTGACCTTCACGGGCCAGAAGCGGCGGCCCCCCGTCGGATCTTTCAGGTAGGCCTGCTCGTTCGTGGAGGCCGCGAAGACGCAGCGCCGGGGCCGGGTGATGGTGCGGCGTCCGTAGGCGGGCCGGTAGCGGTCGGCCTGTGAGGTGAGGAACGCCTTGATCGTCGCCGCCTCGGCCTTGCCGAGGGCGTCGAGTTCGGCCAGCTCCACGATCCATGGGCCCTGGAGGATCTCGGCGGCGTCCTTGCCGCGCCGGACGTCGGGCAGCTTGTCGCAGAACCACTCCTCACGGCCCGCCATGATGGCCAGGGCGGTGCTCTTCCTCGCGCCCTGCTTGGCCTCGAGGACCAGGGCGTGGTCGACCTTGCAACCGGGGAGGAAGGCGCGAGCGACGGCGCTGATCAGCCAGCAGGCGCCGACGGCGCGCGTGAGAGGGGTGTCTACGGCGCCCAGGTAGTCGACGAGCCAGGTGTCGGCCCGCGCCACGCCATCCCAGTCGAGCTGCTCGAGGTGCTCGAGGACGGGGTCGAAGCTGTTGCGTCCCGCGATGGCGTTGACCGCGCCGTGGATCTTCTCGATCGGCCAGTCCAGGCCGTACTGGACCTCGAGCCAGCGACAGATCCACACCTCGTCCGCGTCGGTGACCTGGCGTGGGTAGTCGCCCGCCTCGAGCTCGGCCATCGCCAGGTACGGGGGAGGAGCGAGCAGCTGCACCTGGCCGTCGCGCTCGTCGAAGCCGAGGACGCCGTGGAAGCGCGCGTCGTGCTGGAGGACCACGAGCAGGTTGCCGAGGCTCTTGCGAATGGTGCCGCGGTGGGTCCTCTTGAGGAGGGCGGACCAGTCTGGCTGGTCGGCCGCGCGCGCGCCGGCGGGCAGGGCGTCCCAACCTCCGCTGTCGAGGTCGTACTCGGGGAACGGCGCGTCGAGAGGCGGTGGGGGCTCTGGCGACTCCTTGCGGGGCGGCGGGTCTGGCAGCTCGTCGGGGGCCTCGACGAGCTCGCCGCGCGGCTCGAGGGGGAGCTGCGCGAGCCGTACGTCGCCGGCGTCCTGCAGGGGGTCGCTGCCGATCGTGGGGGGCCGCCAGCGCTCGAGCCAGAACGCCGGGCCACGAAGTCGCTCCGCGAGGAGGTGCGTGACCTTCTCCGCGTAGCGGTCCCCGGGGGGGTCCGCGTCGGTCGCGCACACGACCGTCATGCCCGTCGGGAGGCGGTCGAAGAGCTCCGGGCGAAGGCTGCCGCTGAAGATCCCCCACGAGGCGTAGCGCTCGCCGCGGTAGGGCTCGGTGGCCCAGGCCAGGAAGTCGACCTCGCCCTCGCCCAGGACGACGCGGGGGCGCTCGCCGAGCGTGGGCGGTACGGCGCCGTGCTCGAGGAGGTGGCGCCCGAGCGGACACGCCAGGACGAGCCCCTTTCGGTTGCGCTCGGTGGGGCCGACGCTCTTCGGCTTGCGCACGTTGCGCCCGATGACGCTGCGCCGTGCGCCGTGGTGATCGAACGCGGGGACGATCAGGCGGTTGCCGTGTTCGGTCCAGGGGCGGCCGCTCGCGAATCGCGCCCACTGGGGGAGCCTGCGGAGGCCCTTGGGCAGGGCGCGCGCGAGGTCGCGCTCGGCGACCAAGGCGGGGTCGACGCGGCGCCGCTCGAGGAACGCGCGCACCTCGGGGTCGTCGACGACCGGGACGCATCGGCTCCAGAAGTCCTCGAGCTCGTCCTCTGGGATGTACGGCAGCTCTTCGGGTTCGGGCGGGGGCTCTCGCCCGACCGGGGAGCCCAGGAAGTCCTCGCACCACCGCCGGACCTCTGCCCGCTCGGAGTCGTTGAGGCCGCCCATTCGTCGGCCGGTGAGGTGCAGCGCGACGAAGTGCAGCGCGTCGCCCGTCTGTTCGCAGGCTTGGCACTTCCAGCCTCTCGGGTTCTCCCGCGAGCTGCCCACCGCGCCGCGCTTGTCGCCGCGCTTCTTCGCGCCGGCTCGCCGCTCGGCTCCGCACGCGGGACAGGGCGCGATTTGCCACGAGGAGCGCCCGGCCTTCACGGCGCAACCGAGCGCGGTGGCGACCTGGGCGACCGAGACGACCCTCATGGCGTCCACGTATGTGGCGTCGTTTCCCAACCTTCGTCCCCTTCACACGCCGGCCGACGCCGTCCGCGTGCGTCAGCCTCGAATCTTCGCCCTGACCGCCTGCAGCCGCCGAACGGCGGACTCCAGCGCGTCCGCCGCCTTCATCCGCTCCGGATCTCGTAGGTCGACCCACTTCAGGGGGGCGAGGACCTCCGCCGCTCCGATGACGCGTTGCTCAGCACGGCGAACCCGCTTCTCCTCGAGCATTCGCTTGACGAGGTACCCGACCGCGGGATCGCCCGAAGAGCCGGCGGGCGCACGACGGACCTCGAACTCCCCCAAGCCACGGAACGAGTGGAACAGGACCAAGCCCCAGCCCTCGTAGAGAGGATCAAAGCGAGGAACGCTCGACACCTGAGCCTCGATTGCAGCGGGCATGGCCAGCCAGCGTTCTGTCCCCACGCCCCCGTGCCAGTGGTGTGGTTTGTTGCGCTGCTGCACAAGCGCGTCGGACTTGGACGCCTTCGCCTCCACGAGCACAGCGCGCCCGTCTGCCGTGAACCCGAGGGCGTCCGGCCGCTCCTTCCCATGGCCGGCTCGCTCCGCGTACACGAGCTCGCAGAAGCACGCCTTGCGGAGCCACTTGCACGATACCTTCACCAGTTCTGCGTGTGTCATCTGGCTATCCTGCCGCATGGCCGCCGGGGCAGCGCGCTTCGGTGTCGATGGACGCGCGTGCGAGCAGGAGCGCCGCGGTCTCGTACGCCTCGGCGTCGACGAGGGGCGCGAAGAGGTCCAGCTCGGTGCGCGTCGCGGCATCGCGAACGGCGCCGAGCGAGTGCTCCCCGACGAGCTCGGCGTCCGCCGCGCCCGCGCCGGTCGGGTACGCGCGCTGGATCCCGAGCGCCGCGAGGTGCGCGGCCGCGGTGAGCAGGCGGTAGCGGTGGAGCCCCGGAGCGCGCGCACCCGCTCGACGGATGGCCCTGTCCCTGAGCTGGCCCAGTCGCACGACGTCGAAGTCCGGCGCCGCCGGCTCGACGACGCAACGGCCGAGCAGGTCGCGGTCTACGTCCGGCCACTCGCCGCCCGGGCCCACGGCCACGTCGTACGCGTCCGCCAACCAGCCCCCGGCGACGCGCACGACCGTCAGGGCGGGAGCGCCGCGGAGGATCGCGAGCGGGAGGACGAGCTCGACGAGGTCGCACTCCCGCCATGCGTCAGCGAGCGTCTCCCACCGCTCGGCGTGCTGCAGGAGCGCGACCTCGTAGACGCCGGCCGCCCAGAGACGCTTCGCGACCCACCGCTTCGGCACGTAGCCGCTGACGCGCAAGTCGCGGCTCACGAGCGGCTCCGCCCGTCGTCGCGGAGCAACTCGTACGCGCGCACTTCGCCGGCGGCGGCCTGGTAGACGTCGTCGAGGGCGTGGCCGCCGCTGATGGACAGGGCGCGGAAGAGGGCGCTGATCTCGTCCCGCAGCTCGAGCAGGCGCCAGGCCCGCTGCTCGCGAGGCGAGCGCTCGGGCGAGTCACCAGGCTCGGCGACCGCCGGCGGCGGGTCGGCCTCCTCAGCGCCCTGCGGCTCCTGCGCGTCCGCCTGCGGCTCCTGGGCGTCCGCCTCCACCTCGTCCCGCGACTCTTCCCGCGACTCCTGCGCCGCCGCGGTGGCCAGGCGGTACCTCCGGCTGCCGCGCGGAGCGGGTGCGGGCACGTTCTCGTCGCACAGGCCCCGGCTGCCGCGCGGAGCAGGTGCGGGCACGTTCTCTTCGCGCAGGCGCTCGAGCATCTCCGCTCGTCGCTCCCGCTTGCGCGCCAACACGGCCTCCTCGAGCGTCCACCCGTCGCGGAGGCGGTTGTAGAGGTCGGCCTTGACCAGGCCCCGCGCCTGCACCTCGGGCAGGGCGGCCACCTCCCGGACGCTGCGCAGCGCCCCGCGGAACGAGTACAGCTTGGGCTCCTTGCCCCTTCGGGCCTTCGTCCGCGGCGGCGGGTCCTCGGCTCGCAGGGCCCCGGTCTCGTCCTCGTCTCGCATGCGTTCGTCCTCTGCAGGGGTCACCGCCTCCGCCGCGCGAGGAGCCTCCGGAGCGCCCCGGTGGGGGGGCAGGCCGGGGGAATGCTCCGGAGGCTCCTCGCGAAGCGGAGGTCGGGACGGAAGGGGCGTCGGCGCGGGCGCCGGCGCGGGCGCCTCGACAGACGCATGCACGGCGAGCTGCACCAGCCTGATCGGCTCGCCGCCGATCTTCTCGAGCTCGGCGGGCCAGCGGGTCGGCGCGTCGCCGGCGTCGTGCGCGCGGCCGAGCGGGCAGCCGGCGCACTCGGACTTGTTCAGGCGCTGCTCGCCCGCCTTGGCGCCGCCCCGGAGGTGTCGCTCCGCGCGGCGCCAGCGTGACGCGCACCCCGCCCGCGTCACGCGAGCGCCCCAGATGCGCAGGCACACGAACCCCTCGGTCATCGGACCCTCCCGGGGAGGGCGCTGACTGAGCGGCCTAGAGCGGCTCGTCCTCGCCAAGGAAGAGCACACGCTCGCCGAACTCGATCAGCAGGACGCCGGTCACGCCCTCCATCGGGAGGTAGGTCCCGGCGGCGTCCATCAGGTGGACACGCTGACCGTAGATCTGGCTCGACGACGTGCGCGCCGACTCGCAGCAGTAGCTCTCGCCGTTGTGGTCGAAGTAGATCCAGAAGCCGGGTGACTGGTCGCCCCGCGGGGAGGTCAGCCGGTCCCAGGGCGGGCTCGACTCCGAGTGCATGAAGCCGCTCCGCTGCATCCAGTCGCGCACCCTCGTGAACCGACTCACCAGACCCGCCGCGATGGCGAGCGCGAAGGGCAGGAGCGTCGTCAGGAAGGCAAGCCAGCCGCGGTCGCGCAGCGTCGCTCCGTCCACCATGACTCGCTCGAGCGTCGGACCCACCCAGCCCCAGAACAACAGCAAGAGGGTCCCATTGATCGCCGACCAGATCACCGTGTTGCCGAAGCGGTCCTCGCGGCTCGTGCCAGGGCGAAGGCCCGCCATGTTGCGGTACGTGCGAGCGGCCAGGATCCCGGGGAGGAACACCAGCGCGGCGATCACGAGGGCCTGAAGGGTGGGGGGCGTGCTCATTGCGTACGTCTCCTGGACCGTGGGATGATCGGGAGCATGACAACTCCGAAGCCGCCGAACGACAAGAGTCCACGCCCAGGGCCGCGAACCGAGGCCGTTCCTCGACGAGACGGCGCCAACACTCAGTCGCACGTGAAGAAGCCACCGCGTCAGGGGCTGCCGAAGCCACCGAAGAAGCCAGACTGATCGCTGCCTCGGGCTGTCTCATGCCGCCGCCCCCGACTGGTTGCCCCACACCGCCCAGCCAGGCCGCGGTGAGCGCGCGAAGAGCTCGACGCGAGGCAGCTCCGGGAACATCCGCGCGATGAGCGCCGCGAAGCTGTCGGGCTTCACCGAGTGCTCCCCCCGGCGCTCGCGGACCACCGAGGCGGGGCGCGCGGCCGGCGCAGGAGCGGGCGGGTTGCCGCGGGTCGCGATCAGCAACAGCTCGTGCTGCTGACGCGCCCAGTACCCCATCCCGAGCCGTTCCTTGTCCCAGACCATGCAGGTCCGGTAGACGAAGTCCCAGGCCTCGATGACGCGCAGCGAGTTGGCCAGCAGCGGCGACGTGGCCCAGCAGAAGAGCACGGCGTCCGGCGTCGCGATCTCGCTCACCGGCAGAGCGCAGATCTCCTCGAGGGCCATGGTCGGGTACTGGTTCTCGATCGCTCGCGACTCGCTCGCGGCGTGTTCGTAGCGCCAGGCCGGGTCGGCGTAGATCACCGCGTAGCGCTGCGAGGCGCCCAGCGGCGCGTTGCCCCGGGCGATCTCGTTGATGCGCTCGGTGCGCTGGCGGCGCCGGATCTCGGTGCGCACGCGGCGGCCGTCCCCGCGCGTCTCCTCGAGGACCTCGCGCTGTACCTGGTGCTCGAGCGCGGCGAGCTCGGCCGCGGCCGAGACGGCGAGCAGCCCGTGGTCGACGGCCGCGACCACCTCGGGCGCGGCCGTCTCGATCACCGAGCGGGCGGCGCGCACGCTGCGCTCGCTCGTGCCGAGGTGCGCCGCCGCCTGCGCCTGGGTGGGCACGTCGGCAAATTTGCCGACCTGGCGCTGTCCGTCGGCGAGCGTCGCGATGCGCGCTGCCACCATAGCACGCTGGCTCTCGTTGAGGTGGCGACGGTGGAGGTTGGCGCTCAAGACGAAGGCGATCGGGTCCTCGACGTCGACGAGCCGGACGCGCGGTTCCACCCCCACGCGCTCGCACGCGGCGAGTCGGTTCCGGCCGTCGAGCAGCAAGCCCGTCTCACGTTCGACGACGAGCGCCTGCAGGAGGCCGCGGTCACGGATGTTCGCCGCGAGCGCCGCGAGGCCCTCTTCGGGCAGCAGCGGGAAGATCTCGGCCGCTGGGTGAGTGCCGCAGATCCGCCTCACGCTCCACGCTCCCGCAGGGCTCGCAACGTCGCGTCCCGCATGCGGTCGCGCCACGGGTCGAGCGCGCACCGCAGGCAAGGCTGATCGGTGTGCTTGAGGCCCGCGCGGTCGAGCCGCTCATTGTCGAGCAGGCCTCGGAAATGGCAGTAGCCGGCCACCGCGGCCCAGAACACGGCGCGCGCCCGCCTCACGCGAGACCCCCAGACTGAACACATGCGCCGGTTTGCAGCCGCGCATGCGTGGTTACCGTGCTGAGACCGGCAAGGCGCGCGGCGGGGGTCCACCCGGCTCGCACGCTGCGGTACCCTTCCCGACGAACCCCGTGGGGAGGAAGGTCCAGATGCGACAGCGAACCATGCTCCTGGCAGCCCTTGCTCTGACCGCGTGCGACGCGGGGCCGAGCCTCGACGACGCTGGTGACGTGCGCGTGGACGGTGGGCGCGAGGTCCGAGACGCCACGGTTCGCGACGCCGGGGGCGACGGCGGGGTGCTCGACGCGTTCGTCCCGATCGACGCTGGACGCGACTCGGGCGCCGACTCGGGGCGGGATGCTGGCCGGCGCGACTCGGGAGCCGACGCCGGTTGCACGGGCGCGTGCTGCGACGACCTGGTGGGCGGGTCCGACTGCCCCTCCGGGTACACCTGCCGCTACCAGTTCGACGGCGGAAGTCGCACAGGCCGAGCTTGCGAGACGACTGGTATCCATCGCGAGGGCGCCGCTTGCGAGATCAACGGGACCGGCGATACGTGCATGGTCGGCCACTACTGCGACGGGATCAGCTGTTGGCGCTACTGCGTAGACGACACGGACTGCCCGGACTCGGCCGGTAGCCCACGGCGCTGTAGTGGGCAGCGGTGCGTCGCAGACCTGGGATAGGCAGCGCGACACGTCACGCCACCGCCTCGTCCGCCGCCAGGTCGCCGGGGCCGGTCCCTTTCCCGGCCAAGAGCCAGTCCAGCGTGACTGAAGTGGCGGCAGCCCAGCGCTTGCACACATCAACGCCTGGCGTTTGGTCCCCCCTCTCGTAGCGATAGACCGAGTTCGGGGTCACCTGCAGGACCCGCGCGAACTCGCTCGCGTTGTCGTGTCCAGCGCTGGTGCGCGCCAGCTTCAGCCTGTCCGCGAGAGTCATACCTACGCGTACTAACCGATGCGTGGTTTTTGAGCAAGCCCCTATCGCTTCAGTTCGTTGCCTCGCGCCGCAGCTCGCCAGGACTCTATGGACATGTTTGAGGCAGACCCAAAGGCAGTAGGCGAGCGAATCCGCCGCGCACGCACCGAAGCGGGGATCACGAACGCCAGCGAGTTTGCGCGCGCGATCGGTGTCCAACCGAACTCGGTCTATCGCTACGAGAGGGGAGAACAGCTCATCTCCTCTGAGATCCTGACTCGCGTGGCCATGGTGACCGGTCGCTCGATGGAGTGGCTCATGGCCGGGAGCTCTGAGCCTACCGGTCTCGCCCTCGCGTCCTGGCTGGAGACCCCCACGGGCCGGAGCGCCACGCCGGACGAAGTCGCGTGGCTCCGGCGCGTCGACCCTGAAGGACTGTTGCCAAACCACACGTTCTTCGACTTGCTTCTGAGCGCCAGGAGACATGGCCTGGGCGCGCAGGACGCCGTGAAGACGGTGGCTGCTGAAAAGAAGTCACGAAACCCCTGACCGAGCGTCAGTCGGATGGGTCGCATCTCGTCTGATCCCCCCGAAACGGGAGGAGCACGACGGTGCTGGATGAACTCAAGCTTGCGTCACGACTCGGTTTCTTGCTGGTCTGTGACGTCACCCTCGAGACTGAAACGGATCGTTCTGGCCGCGTTCTCAGGTTCAATCCAGACGCTCCCGAAGACCTCCTAAGGCGCTCAGTCGTAAGGAGCCTCACAGAGGCATTCGAACCTCCCGGTTCAGTTCATACCTTGACGTACTAACCGATAAGTGCCTAACTTCGTCTCCTCAGAGGAGGGCAGGACGATGATGGGACGAATCGAAGGGTGCGTGGAGCTGGGTGGAGTTCGGGTTCACCTGCGCGTGGAGGGCCGGCTTGTCCGGGTGGTGGTCGACGGGGGGGAGCGGAGCGAGCTCACCCGGGACGTGCTCGTCGCGGTGGACCGGGGGGCGCGGGCGACGGTGCTCGAGGACGCGTCGAGCGAGGTGGCCCGGGTGCGGCTGCTCGAGCGGTGGGGGCCGGCGGTGGTGGCGGCGGTGGCGGACGCGACCGTCGAGGCGCCGAGCCAGGTGGGCGAGGACGTCCTCGATGCGGTGGGCGAGCGCCGCGGGGTGGTTCTCGCGTTCCCCGCGGTCGTCGACGGGGAGCTGGCGGCGTGAAGCGGGTGTGCTTCTACGTGCCCGAGGACGGCTACGTCGAGGGCGTGGGCTACCGGGTCTCGATGGTGACGGAGGGCGAACCGGGCCACCGCCCGACCGGAGACTGGCCGGTCCCGGCCGGCGGAGTCCGACCCTACTTCTACGGGCACGACCTCGAGAAGGCCCGGGAGCGGGCGCGTCGCCAGAACGCACGCTTCGGGCTGAGCGACGACGTCGTCGCCGCGATCGTGGAGTCGTCGATCGGCGCGCAGCTACGGGCTGAGCGAGGTGCTCGATGAAGCGCGGCGAACTGGAGATCGCGCTCCGCTCGCTGCGCGCGGTGCTCGAGCAGCAGCGCGAGCGCGGCCCGGTCGCCGTCTCCGAGCCGGAGTCGCCCGGGACGACGCTCTACCTCCAGGGCCGGCGTGAGGGCCTGGGAATCGCGATCGGGCTCATCTCCGACGCGCTGGGGGAGTCATGAAGCTGCGCGTGGAGGTGACCCAGGAGGACCTCGACGAGGGGACGCGGCTGCACGCCTGCGATTGCCCGGTCGGTCGGGCGCTCCGGCGCGCGCTGCTCGCGGCGGGCGTCGCCCTCGACGGCAGCGCGATGCCGGTCACGGTGGCTCCGGACGGGACGCGCGACATCCCGGACGTGGTGGTCTACGGCGCCGACGGGATGCTGCGCGCCGAGCTCCCGGCCGGCGCGGTCCAGCTCGTCGACGACTTCGACCAGGCGCGCGCGCTCGCCCCGCTCACGTTCGACCTCGAGGTCGAGCCATGGTGAGCGCGCGTTGGGTGAAGTGCCCTCGGTGCGACAGCGAGGCGCGCGGCGGCTTCGAGTGGCGCGGCCGACCGTCGACGGTCTGCGAGGACTGCCGCGCCAAGGAGACGCCGGCGCCGGACCCGCTCGCCGGCGAGCAGCGCGTCCGAGCGGTGCTGACCTTCGATCTCGAGCTGGACGGGCCCGGTCCGTACAGCGAGGAGGATCGGCACCACGCGCTCGAGTGCCTGTTGGCGATGGGTGGGCTGCCGACGGTGACGCGCTTCCTCCGCGTCCAGGAGCCTCGGCCCGTCTCTGAGTCGGGCGACTTCTTCGAGCAGCCCGAGCACGACGGCTTCGCGCCGGTTCGGAGGCGTCGATGAGCGTCCTCGGTTTGCGGCGTCGACAGCTCCGCGCGCGCGCGGTGGAGCTCCTCACGCACTTCCTGCAGCACGCCGGCTTCGTGCCCCACGCGGGCGAGGTGGACGACCTGGTGGAGGCCATCGTCGGCGAAGCCCAGGCCGTAGGCGAGCCGGTGGTGGTCGCCTTCGCGCTCAGCGGGGAGGCAGCCGAGCGGCTCGTCGCCGAGCACGGCGCCCCAGGTCGGGTCTCGGAGCTGCTGCGCGTGCGGCTGACAGGAGCCCTGACGCGCCCCGGCTCCTGGGAAGCGCAGCACGTCGAGGCGCTGCTGGCGGGGGAGTCATGAAGACGCGCCATCGGCCGACGCTCTGTCCTGGGTGCGGATGCCTCCTGAGCTCGTCTGAGGACCCGCTGCGCCCGGAGCGCAGGCCTCAGCGCGGAAACCTCTGTCTCTGCCGACATTGCGGCGTGCTGCTGACGTACCGGGAGGACCTCACGCTCGAGCGGGTCAGCGCTGAGCGTGAGGCAGCGCTCAGCCCGAAGGTGAAGGCTGGCCTCGAGGTGGCGCGCCGGACGCGCGAGGCGGAGGTAGCGCGCGCGCTGGTGATCAGGAGCTACATCGACGAGGCCGAGGGCGGCTACGTGCCGATCGTCGAGTACGGCAACCCCGGTGAGCCCCTCCACGTCGAGCGCTTGCCCATGCTCGCGACGAAGGCGGAGGCGAGGACCCTCCTCGAGCTGATCAACGCGAGGGTGCGCGCGTTCGCCGAGCGGCAGGGGACGCCCGTCGTGGTCGACCGGCGCACGAGCTGGGGCGCGCCCGTGCGGGGGAAGGCGTGATCGTGGTCCGGTGCGACGCGGACGGGTGCTCCGCGGAGGCGCGCATCCCGCCGCGCACGGGCGACCGCGGGGTTCCTCCGCTCCCGCAGGGATGGCTCCCGAGCGTCTTCTACCCCCGCGGTCTCGACCGCAGCCGACGCACCGAGCGGCAGCCGTGGCGGATGCAGCACTACTGCCCCGGGTGCGCCGCGGGGCGTCTCGCCGATCTCGCGAGGGGGGCATGAGCGCCGCCGCGGAGCAGCTCCCGCCGTGCACCGCGCCCTGCACTCGGTGCGCGCGCGGATGGGTGGGCGGCCAGGAGTGTCGCGCGTGCCTCGGCTCGGGGCTGCGCCACGCGGACGTGGACGAGCGCGCGCGGCCCTTGCCCTCGGGAGCCATCGAACAGGTCACCGATCGACTCGTCCGCGAGTTCGTCCGCCGCCGCCGGACGGACGCGCAGTACGAGGCGGGCGCGGTCGCGCGCGCGCTCCGGCTCGAGGCGCCGGAGGCCGTCCTGCCGATGCTGCTGGGGCGTGGGTACGAGGCTGAGGACGCTCGCGCGCTCGCCACCCACGTGGTCGCCGCCGTCGAGGAGCGCGCGGCCGTGCTCGGCCTGTGGGTCCGGAGCCGCGAGGGCGCCGAGCGGGCGTCGCTCCGCGCGTGGACCTGGAAGGCGCGGGAGGCGATCAAGTGACCGACTGGACCAAGCTACGCGAGGACCTGGCGGCGGCGCGGGAGGCGGCCGAGCTGGCCGCGCAGGGCGACGACGGCGGCTCGTCGAACTTCGATGACGTGCGCCTCTTCGGCGTGCGCTGGAGCAAGAGGGCGGCGGGCGTGGCCGAGGAGGCAGGGCTCCGCGCACGGCGCGCCACCTGGCTTCGCCGCGCCTGCATCAGCCTCGAGCTGCCCGGGACGGGGCAGGGACACACGAGGACGCGCGCAGCCGAGGCCCTCGCGCGCGTGCTGCGCGGGCGCGGCTGGGACGCGAGCGTCTTCTACATGGCCGACTGAGCTGGAGGGACAGATGGACGAGTTGACGAACAGGGTGATGACGGTCGCCGCGCTCGGACGGCGCGGCATGGAGATCGAGCAGGCCATGGGGCGCGCGCGCGAGCTGCACGCGGACCCGGCCTACACGGAGGAGCTCGAGCGGCGCCGGCAGGCGCTGCGCGCGCTGGACGCGAAGACGCTCGTCGAGCGCGGACACCTCGCGGGGCTGTTCCCGGAGGAGCTGGGCGACGTAGAGGCGCTGGCCCGGCACGAGGCGGCCCAGGCGCTCTCGGGGAGGGTCGAGTGATGAAGCCGAGCAGGATCGTCCGTCTCTCCGCGAGCAACGTGAAGCGGCTGCGGGCCGTCGAGATCGAGCCCGACGGCTCGCTCGTGGTGATCGCCGGCCGCAACGGCCAGGGCAAGAGCAGCGTCCTCGACTCGATCTGGATGGCCCTGGGCGGCCGGCGAAGCTTCCCGCCGCGCCCGGTGCGAGACGGGGCCGAGGAGGCGTGCGTGGAGCTCGAGCTCGACACGGGGCTCGTGGTGACGCGCCGGATCAAGCCCGACGGGCAGACCGCGTTGCAGGTGGCCACCCAGGAGGGGGCTCGGTTCCCGTCGCCGCAGGCCATGCTCGACGCGCTGGTGGGCGAGCTGAGCTTCGACCCGCTGGACTTCGCGCGGCGCAAGCCGGCCGAGCAGCGCGAGCTGCTCCGAAAGCTCGTCGGCCTGGACCTCTCCGAGCTCGAGGAGCGGCGCGTGCGTTTCTACGACGAGCGGTCGGACGCGAACCGGGAGGCGAAGCGGCTGGCAGGGGAGATCAGCGGCGTGCCTCACCACCGTGACGCTCCGGACGAGGAGGTCAGCGTGGCGGCCCTGGCCGCCGAGCTGCGCACCGCCCAGGAGGCGCGGCGCGAGCTGGACGAGGCGACGCGCGAGGTGGACAAGGCGCAAGCCAACCTCGATGGGGTGCTCGGCGCCGCGGACGAGCTGCGCCACAAGCTCGCGGCCCTGGAGACGGAGCTCGCGCTCCTGCGCGGGCGCCTGACGCGTTGCGAGGAGCAGGTGGTCCCCGAGCACGAGGAGGCGCTGAGCGAGAAGCGCCGCCGCGCCGACGAGCTGCGCGCGCGCGTGCCGGAGCTCGAGCCCATCCAGGAGCGGCTCGCGGGCGCGGAGGAGGCGAACCAGAAGGTGCGGGACAACCGCCGCCGCACCCAGCTCAAGGAGCGCTACGAAGCGGAGGCCGAGCACGCGCGCGCGCTCACCGAGCAGATCGAGGCGGTGGACCGGGAGAAGGCCGAAGCCATCGCCGCCGCGAGCTACCCGCTGGAGGGGCTCGGCGTCGGCGACGAGGGTGTGCTCCTGGACGGCGTGCCGTTCGAGCAGGCCAGCTCGGCCGAGCAGCTGCGGGCGTCGGTCGCGATCGGCCTGGCGCTCAACCCGCAGCTCAAGGTGCTGCTCGTGCGGGACGGGTCGCTGCTCGACTCCGATTCGCTGCGCCTGCTGGGGGAGCTCGCCAGCGCCGCGGACGCGCAGGTGTGGGTCGAGCGCGTCGACGAGTCGGCCCTCATGGGCGTCGTGATCGAGGACGGCGCGGTGCGCGGCGCGGAGGCGGCAACGTGACCCACTACCGGCAATTCTTCGACTCCGACTACATCGGCCACTGGGACCTCGAGGGAGGCCGCGACACGCCGGTCACGATCACGCGCGTGAAGGGCGACACCGTCGAGGGCGAGAAGGGGCGCAAGGCGCGGAAGATCATCCTCTTCTTCGCCGAGCTCGAGAAGCCCTTCGTCTGCAACGTGACGAACGCGAAGACGATCGCGGCCATCTACGGAACGGACGTGCTGACCTGGGCGCAGAAGCCGATCACCCTCTGCCTCGGCGAAGCGCGAAACCCGTCCACGGGGGAGATGGGCCCGTGCCTGCGGGTGCGGCCGACGCCGCCGAAGATGCCACGCCGCGAGGGTGCGCAGCGCCGCGAGCGCGAGGCGCCGCCCGCGATCGTAGAGCTCCGAGCGTGCGCGGCCGCGGAGGCGCTGGTGGAGCTGCTCGCTCGGCACGCGCCGTTCTTCGTCGAGCACCACAAGAAGGCGTGGCCCATCGTCGAGGCGCGGTGCGCGGAGCTCGGCCTGCCGCTCGAGCGCGCGGTCGAGGCCGTCGCCGCCGCTCGGAGCCAGGGGTGAGCGAGGCCGCAGCGTGGGAGCCCGTGCACTTCTCGCGGCTCAAGCTCCTGGCGCAGAGCCCGGCGCACTACCGGGTGGGCCACGCTGCGCGCAAAGAGACGGCCGCCATGCGCTTCGGGACCGCCGTCCACGTGCTGGCGCTGCGGGGTGAGATCGTCGTCTTCGACGGCGAGCGCGCCGGCAACAGGTGGGCGGCGTTCAAGGAGCTCGTGGCCGGCGCGGAGCCGTACGTCTACGACGGCCCGCACCGAGGCAACGCGTGGAAGTGGGCCAAGGAGGAGGCGCAGGGCCGCCCCATCGTGACGAGCGAGGACGTCGCTGCCGCCGCCGCCGGGCGGGCGATCCAGGGGCAGCGCCTCGCGGCCGGTCGCTACCTCTCGCCGATCGTCACCACGGCGGAGTACGACGTGGCGGCGCGCGTCGCGGAGAAGGTGCGGACGCACGCGGTGGCTGGCGAGCTGCTCGACGGAATGCACGAGCAGCCGCTGCGCTGGGACCGGGCGGGCCGGGCGTGCGCCGGGACGCTCGACGTGATGGGTCCGCGGCGAATCGTCGACCTGAAGACGACCACGAAGGCGGACCCCGAGTGGTTCCCGCACCACGGTCGCAAGCTGCACTACCACGCGCAGCTGGACTGGTACGCGGGCGGAGCACGCGAGAACGGCCACATCACCGACGCGTGCTTCATCGTGGCCGTCGAGACGACGGAGCCGCACGCGGTGACCGCGTTCGAGCTGTCCGAGCGCGCGCTCGAGGCGGGCGCTCGACAGACGCACCTCTGGCTCGAGCGGCTGAAGGGGTGCGAGGCCGCGGACGAGTGGCCCGAGTACGTGCAGAGCGTCGTGCCGTTCGACCTGCCCGACGACGACTTCTTTTCGACGCTCACGGGCCTGTGAGCGAGCCACCTGGAGGGACGATGCAAAAGGAAAAGGGACCGATCTATCGAGGCGAGGACAAGGACGTGAGGCTGTCGGCGCTGCGCCCGAGCCCCACCAACCCGCGCACCGTCTACGAGGACATCGACGGGCTCGCCGCCTCCATCGCGGCGAACGGACTCATGACGCGCCTCTGGACGCGCGAGAGTCCGGACGGCACGCATGAAGTTGTCGCCGGCGAGCGGCGGCGCCGTGCGCTCGAGCAGCTCTACGAAGGCGAGGACCCCCTCGTGCGCGTCACGGTCGGGGCGCCGACCGACGAGGAGGTCCTCGCGATGCAGCTCGTCGAGAACGAGCAGCGAAAGAGCGTGGGCGACCTCGAGGCGGCGGACGCCTACGCGGCGCTCCGCGACACGCACGGGCTGAGCGTCGCGGAGATCGGCGCTCGCGTCGGCCAGTCGGAGGCGACCGTCTACCGGCGGCTCGCGCTGGCGGGGCTGTGCCCGGCGGCGCGCAAGCTCGTGGCCGACGGGACGATCGGCCTGGGCGTGGCGCGCGAGCTCGCGAAGCTCCCCGACCCGAAGGTGCAGGCGGCGGCGACCAAGGCTCTCGTGCGGCAGCACTGGCACACGACGGTGGACTCCGCACGACGCTTCCTCGAGCGCGACTTCATGCTGCGGCTCAGCGCGGCGCAGTGGCCGCTCGACGACGAGACGCTGGTGAAGGCCGCGGGCGCGTGCTCAAGCTGCCCGAAGCGCAGCAGTGCTCAAGCCTACCTGTTCGCGGGCGAGGACCGGGGCGAGGATCGCTGTCTCGACGCGAAGTGCTGGGACAAGAAGAAGAGCGCGCTCTGGCGGCGCACCAAGGCCGAGGCGAAGAAGCGCGGGCTCGCGGTGCTCACCGAAGAGCAGTCGAGGGAGATCTACGGGCCCTATGGCGGACAGCCGAAGGGGTTCCTCGAGCTCGGGCAGCGGCCCAGCTACGAGACGTCGAAGACGACCGCCGAAGTCCTGGGCAAGCGCGTCGATGACGTGGAGCGGACCCTCGCCAAGAACCCACACACGGGCGAGATCGTGGAGCTGGTCAAGCCAGCCGACGTCAAGCGCGTGCTGCGGGAGGAGCCGCGCAAGAGCGACCCGCCGAGCCTGGCGGGGAAGAAGCGCGAGCTCTCGGCGCTGGAGAAGGCCGAACGCGCGCGGCGCCGCAGAGAGAAGCTCGTGAGGCAGGCGAAAGATCAGGCGTTCGAGGCGAGCGTGGCCGAGCTGCGCGACGGCGTCGCCAACGGCACGCTCGCCGGCGCCCAGGTCGGCCAGGCGGGGCTGGACCAGGCGCTGCGTTGGCTGGTCCAGGACGCGCTCCAGGGCCTGCAGCTGCAAGGCGACGAACTCAGGGCCGTGGCCGAGGCGCGCGGGCTGCCGGTGCAGCTCGACACGTTCGGCGGCGCGCAGTGCGAAGCGCTGCCAGCGTGGGTCCGTTCGACGACCGACCGGGCGCAGCTCGTGGCGCTGGCGCTCGAGATCGTCGTGCGGAGCAACCCGCTCGCCGAGCCGGGCCCGGAGGGTGAGCGGTCGCTCGGCGCCGAGCTGCTCGATCACCTCGGGGTGGACTGGCTCGCCAACGAGAAGGCCGCGCTCGCCGCGCTCGAGGAGGAGAAGGCGAACGCGAAGGCCGCGAAGAGCAAGGCCGCAAAGAAGAGCACGACGAAGAAGCGCCCTAAGCGAAAGGCGCCGGAGGCCGCGTCGTGAGCGCCGGAAGCGCCTTTGAAACGGCGGCGGGCTCGCTATGAACCGGACGAAGGAGAAGAGGGACGCGGACCTGCGGAAGCTCGCCGAGGACGCGTTCGCCGAGCATGAACTGGCGTCGAAAGTGGGCCTGCGCGATGTGGGCCTGCACGGCGCCGGCGTCGGCCTGTGGCAGTCGGGGCGCGCGCACCTGCGGCGGAGGGGATCGTCGTTCTACGCGACCGAGGTGCTGTGGTGCAGGTACGGCCGGCTGTTGGTGCACGGCGACATCCAGCCGTGCATCTTCGCGATCCACGAGCCGGACATGGAGAGCGCGGTGCACGCGCTTGCCGGTGCGCACCTCGACTACCTCGCGCCGAAGTGCGCGGAGGGCGAGCGGAGGTCGCATGCTGGCTACGACGTCGACTGCGACGTGATGCTCGCTGACCTGCTCGCGGAGTTCGCGAACCCGGACGAATCGATCAGCGCAGTGCGTGAGGCGATCTCGCTCGTACAGCAGCTGGGTGACGTCGACGGGGCCAAGCGGGTCCTGTTCGATGCGGGTTTCGACCCGGAGACGCTGGCCGGGATGGGGCGCGTGATCGACGCGCGCCTGTACTACGCGCAGGCTGCCCTCAGGCGCCTCGTCGAGCTCGCTGCTCTGGGGCGCCGCGGACACGAGGCGGGGAAGGAGGCGTCCGTGGCCGAGCGCGCGAGCCGCGAGCGGGCCCCGTTCGGGTGTGTGTGCAAACAGCTCGGCCAACCGCGACCGACGGAGGACTGCCACCGCGTCGGGCTCTGCCGGATGGAAGGGGCCTGGGGATGACGAACTCGAGTGCGTGCGCCAGCGTCGACGCTCAGCGTCTCGAGCGCGCTCGGGCGTTGGGGTGGCTCGACACCGAGGAGGCCGCTGCCTTCCTCCGCATGACGCCTTCGGGGATTCGCACTCTCGTGAGCCGGCGGGAACTGCCGGACGAAGGCCGCGCGAGTCGCGGCCAGTACATGTTCCGCCTCGCCACGCTTGAGGCCTTCCTCGTGGCCCGGTCCCGGCGGTACGCTCCCGACCGGCACGCAGCGCCTCGGGGCATGGGAGAAGCTCATGCGAAAGACGAAGCACCCGGGGGTACAGCGACTGCCGGACGGGAGGTACAGCCTCGACGTCTCGGTGGTCTGCCCGCAGACGGGCAAACGGAAGAGGAAGCGCAAGATCGTGGAAGCTCGAAGCGCAGCGGAGGCCGCGGATCTCCGAGCCGAGCTCCGCGGCGAAGCGGGGAAGGGCAGGGCTCAGCGCGCCCGGGAGCGCGTCGCAGCTGTCGCGATGTCGTGGCTGCGTTCGAAGCTGCCGACGCTGAGGCCGAGCACGCGTAGGCATTACGCGGACGTGCTCGATCAGCACATCCTCCCCGCGTTCGGCGACGTGTACCTCGACGCGCTCACCGCGACCGATGTGGTCGGGTGGCGCGACGCGATGGACGCGGCGCCGGACACCATCAACGGACGCCTCCGCGTGCTGAAGAGCATGCTGGCGGACGTCATGCACGAGCGCGGCATGCACAACCCCGCGGCCCGGGTCAGCAGCGTCCGGGTCTCGAGGCACGCACGCCGTCGCAAGACCAAGGTCGTCGAGACCTCCTCTCCTCGCTGCCCAGCGCAGCGTCTCACCGCCGCCGAGCTCGCCGCCGTGCTCGAGCAGCTTCGCGAGCTCACGCCTCAGTGGTACCCGCTCGTTCTCACGCTCGCCGTCACCGGCGCGCGCTGGGGGGAAGCGACCGCGCTGAAGTGGAGCAACGTCGACTTCGAGGCTGGGTTGATCCGCATCGAAGACGCGCATTGGCGCGGCCACATCGACGAGACGAAGACGAGCGTGATCAAGGAGCTGCCCTTGCCGCGGCTCCTGGCGCAGGTCCTCAAGGCCCACCGCCGAGCGCTCGTCGAACGACAGGCGAAGGGGCTGTCGGCGGGGTGGGTGTTTCCTTCCCGCGTTGGTCGCCCCCACGTCGACGCGAGCGTGATTCGCAAGCCGTTGGCAAAGGCCCTCGATGCCGCTTCGGTCGGCCGGTGGGTGAGCCCTCACGGCCTGCGCCGCTCGTTCAACAACCTGGCGCGCCAGGTCGCTGCGGGGGACGTCGTCCGCGCGATGACGGGGCACGTCACCGAGGAGATGACCACGCACTACTCGCACGTGGAGCTCGAGGAGAAGCGCACGGCGCTCGACGGGGCGCTCCGGCTCGTCCTCGGTGGCGGCGAGAGCGACCAGGCCGACGGAATGGACACTTCGATGGACACTTCGGCGGACGGAACGAAGAAGCCCGGCTGAGGGGGCAACCTCAACCGGGCGAAAGAACTAGCGAAATCTGTTGAGCGGGCGATCGGGCTCGAACCGACGACATTCAGCTTGGGAAGCTGACACTCTACCAACTGAGTTACGCCCGCGAGAGAGCGGAGGGTTATCCCTTGGCCGCCCCCTCGTCAAGAGAGTTCAGTCCTCGCCCATCAGGTCGTCGAAGGCGCGGTCGATGTCGTCCTGCTCGGCCGGGGCGAGGGCGGTCGGGGCCGAGGGGCTGGCGAGGTTCTGGATGCGGCGCTCGACGTCGCGGAAGCCAGGGTCGCGCTTCTGGACCTTCTGGTAGTAGTAGAGGGCCTCCTTCGGGTCGTGGAGCAGCTCGTAGGCGTTGCCCAGCTCGAAGTAGAGGCCGAGCTCCTCGCGGTCGGTCTTGGTGTCCGCGTAGAGCCCCTTCTTGAAGTGGCTGATGGCCTCGCTGACCTCGCCCTTCTCGACGTGGCAGAGGCCGATCATGGTGGCCGCGATGCACGAGCGCGTCGGGTTGGTCAGGCAGAGCCGGAACTCGTTGATGGCGTCGTCGAGGAGGCCCATCTCCTTGTAGGCGATGCCCAGGTCGAAGTGGGTCTCGGTGTCCTCGGAGCCGACCTGCGACTCGACGCCCTTCTTGAACTGGGCGAAGACCTGCTCGACGTCGAGCACGTCGCTGCCCGCCTGGGTGTCGTCGGAGTGGTCGTCGAACTCGGCCGCGAGCTTCTCGGCCAGCTCGAAGCTCTGGTCGTCCTCGATGGCCAGCGGCGCCGACTGAGACGGGGCCGGCTTCTGCGCGGCCGAGAGCACGCCCACCTCGCGCAGCTTCTCGAGGATGAGCGGGTGGTTCGGGAACTGGGTCAGGGCGTCGGTCAGGCTGCCGCGCGCCTCCTCGAGCAGGCCCTGCGCGACGAAGAAGTCCGCCTCGTCGAGCATCTCCTCGACCTCGCCCGGCGGCATGCTCAGGCGCTGGCTCGCCTCGGCCCGGACCTCGCCCGGGGTGCTGGGGCGCAGGGGGACGTCCTCGAACTCCTCGGGCGACATCGGCGCGAGCGGGTCGCGCAGGCCAGCCGCGGGCGGCGGGCTCGAGCCGGCGGGCGGCGGGGGCAGGGCGTTGCGCTGGCTGGCCGGCGGGGCGAGCTCTTCGCTGCTCGGGAGGTCCTCGACCTCGCTGGACGTGACCTCGTCCGGGAAGGGCTCCGCGTTGGCCGCCGTCCGGGGCGCGACGCTCTCGAGGAGGGTCAGCGGCTCCGGCGCGTCCATCACCGTCTCGGGCTCGAGCGGCAGCGGGTCGGCCGTGGTCTGCATGGGGACGCCCTCGGGCGTCGCGTCGGCCATGGGCGCGTTGGCGGTCTGCTCGTCGGCCGCCTCGTCGTCGAGGAAGAAGACGTCGTCCTCGTCGGCGCCAGGCTCGGCCGGGGGCGCGAGCGCGTCGAGCGAGTCCCGCCCCGCGAAGGGCTCGTCGGGCGGGAGGCTGGGGGTCTGGGCCGGCGTCGCAGCCGCCGCGCGCGCGCCCATGGCGGGCGGCGGGATCGAGGCGCCCATGCGCGTGAGGCGCTGCTGGGCTTCGGCGTTGTCGGGCGACAGCTCGAGGACCTGGCGCAGGTAGACGATGGCCGCGGTGCTCTCGGACTCGCTCAGGACGTTGGCGAGCTCGAGGAGCTGGATGATGGCGTCGCCGGTCTTGCCCTCTTCGAGGTAGAGGTCCTTCAGGCGCTCGCGGGCCTCGACGTGCGAGGGGTCGAGGTCGAGCACGGTCTGGAGCTGGTCGGCGACCTTCTGCTTCAGGCCGTAGCGCATGAAGACGTCGCACTCGGTGAGGAGCCGGGCGATCTGCGCCTCGCGCTGGACCTCGGGCGGGACGCTCGGCGCCTCCTCCTCCGGCGGGACGGAGAGCATGTCGAGGTCCTCGACCTCCTCGATCGCCTCCTCCTCGACGATGAGGATGTCGTCGCTGTCCGCCTCGTCGACCTCGAGGATCTCGACCTCGTCCGAGACGTCCTCGGCGATCTCCATGACCGGCTCGTCGTCGTCGACGGGCGCGCGGCGGCTCGGCTCGATGACGGCGCCCGGGGGCGGGGCGATGTCGCGACGCACGCTGCCCCCGGAGACGCTTCCCTTGGCCGCGCTCCCGCCCGGCGAGGCGTAGGCGGCGAGGGCCTTGCGCGACTCCTGGTCGCCCGGGTCGAGCTCGAGCACGCGGCGCAGGATCTTGGCCCGCTCGTCCTTGCGGCCGGCCTCCTGGTGGATGCGCGCGACCTCCTTGTAGACGCTGAGCGTCTTGGGGAGCTGGCCGAGCTGATGGAACGCCTCCGCGAGCAGCTCGAGGGTCGGGATGTCCTTGGGATCCGCCTTGAAGCAGAGCTGGAGCTTGGCCAGCGCGCGCTTGGGGTCGCTGCGCTCGAGGTAGAGGCGCGCGACCTTGCGCGCGGTGTCGACGTCGTCCGCCCGGTGGAAGAGCAGCCGCTCGGCGACCTTGAGGTAGTCGTCGATGCGCCCCTGGGTCTCGAGCAGCTCCGCGCCCGCCTCGAACTCCTCCGCCGCCTCCTTGGTGCGGCCGGCCTTGCTGAGGGCCTCGGCGCACTTGATGCGGATGGGGATGTTCTCGGGGTCGAGCTCCGTCATCTTGCGGAGCGTGTCGAGCGCCTTGTCGATGTCGCCCGCGCGCGCGTAGCCGGCCGCGACGTGCTCGTAGGTGCCGAGCGCGTCGCTGACGAGCGCGAGGTTCTCGTACATCTCGGCGAGCTTGAGCTGGATGTCGAGCCGGCTCGCGTCGAGCTTGAGGATCTGCTTGTAGACCGCGACGGCCTTCAGGAAGAAGCCCTGGTCGGCGTACTGGTCGGCGACCTTGCAGTAGGTGACGATCGCGTCGGTGCGCGCGCCCTTGCGGGTCTGGAGGTCGCCGATCTTCAGCCACGTCCGGATGTCGGACGGGTCCGACTGGACGATCTTGCGGAACTCCACGATCGCCTTGTCGTAGTTGCCCTTCTGAAGGTGCTTCTGGGCGGTCTCGAGGACCTTTGCGCGGTCGAGGCTCACGTGGCTGCTCGGGCGTGGACCGCCCGCCTGTACGGCTTCCTAGCACGGACGCGTCCATCCGGGGGGCGGGGACGTGTGCGGCTCGTGTGCATGCGCAACGGAACGGGAGCCCAGGCGGGTTGCGGCCCGGATCGCCGAGAATACGGGCGCGGCGGCGCGGGGGTCAAGCTGGCCGCGAGGCCCGGAGGCGCTCGAGGAACTTGGTGGAGAGCCGGCCGTCCCGGAAGTCCGGGTGGCGCATGATCTCCTTGTGGAGCGGCACGTTGGTGCGGATCCCGCCAATCAGGGTCTCCTCCAGCGCGCGCTCCATGCGCGCCACGGCGACGGGCCGGCTCGGCCCGTAGGCGATGATCTTGGCCAGCAGGGAGTCGTAGACGCTCGGGACGCGCCAGCCGCCGTAGACGCCCGCGTCGACGCGCACGCCCTTGCCGCCCGGCGGGTGGTACTCGGTGATGAGCCCGGGCCAGGGCGCGAAGGTCTCGGGGTCCTCGGCGTTGATGCGGCACTCGATGGCGTGGCCGCGGATCTCGACCTCTTTGCCCTTCGGCACGCTGAGGCCCTCGCCGGCCGCGACGCGGATCTGCTCGTTGATCAGGTCCAGGCCGGTGACCTCCTCGGTGACCGGGTGCTCGACCTGGATCCGCGTGTTCATCTCCATGAAGGAGAGGTTGCCGCGCTCGTCCAGCAGGAACTCCACCGTGCCCGCGCTGCGGTAGCCGCTCGACTTCATGGCGCGCACCAGGGTGGCGCTCATGTCGGCGCGCATCTCCTGGGTGACCGCGACGCTGGGCGCCTCCTCGAGGAGCTTCTGGTGGCGGCGCTGGATGCTGCACTCGCGCTCGCCGAGCACCAGCGCGTGGCCCTCGCCGTCGCAGAGCACCTGGAACTCGATGTGGCGCGGCTCCTCGACGTAGCGCTCGAGGTAGAGGTCGCCGTTCTTGAAGCCGGCGATGGCCTCGCTCCGGGCCTGCGGGAAGACGCGGCGGAGCGTCTGGGCGTCCCGCACGATCTTCATGCCGCGCCCGCCGCCGCCGGCCGACGCCTTGAGGATGACCGGGAAGCCGATCTTCTCCGCCTCGCGCACCGCGTGCTCGCCGTCCTCGAGCACCCCGGTGCCGGGGAGCATGGGCAGGCCGAGGCTGGCCGCGAGCTTGCGCGCGGGGACCTTCGAGCCCCACTGCCGCATGTTCTCGGGGGTGGGCCCGATGAACTTCAGGCCGCACTGCTCGACGATGTCGGCGAACTCGGCGTTCTCGCTGAGGAAGCCGTAGCCCGGGTGGATCGCGTCGGCGCCGGTGATCTCCGCCGCGGCGATGATGGCCGGGATGTTGAGGTAGCTCTCGGCCGAGGAGGCGGGGCCGATGCAGACAGCTTCGTCCGCGAGGCGCGCGTGCAGGCTCTCCTCGTCGACCTCGGAGTGCACGGCGACCGTCTGGAGGCCGAGCTCACGGCAAGCGCGGATCACCCGGACCGCGATCTCGCCGCGGTTCGCGATCAAGATCTTCTTCAGCACGGGATCAGCTCTTCGAGACCTTGAACAGCTGGTCCCCGTACTCCACGGGCTTGCCGTTCTCGACCAGGATCTCGACGATCGTGCCGGAGATCTCTGACTCGATCTCGTTCATGAGCTTCATCGCCTCGACGATGCAGAGCACGTCTCCGGAGGCGATCTTCTGGCCCTTCTCCACGAACGACGGCGCGTCCGGGGAGGGCGCCCGGTAGAACGTGCCGACGAACGGCGACGTGATGTACACGACGTTCGGGTCGTCCTTGGCCTCGGCCGCGGGGGCCGTGGCGGGGGCGGGAGCAGGGGCCGGGGCGGGCGGCGGCACCGTCTGGGGCGCGGCCATCATCGGCTGCATGGTGATCGCGGGGCCCGCCGGGTCACCGCGGCGCATGTACAGGCGGGCGCCGTCCTGCTCGAGCTCCAGCTCGCTCATGCCGAGCTGCTTCATGGCGCGCATCAGCTCGCGCATCTGCTTGAGGTCGATGTCCATCTCTACGAATGCCTCGTCATTGAGAGTCGTCGCTACCGTCGGGCGCCCTGAGATAGTCGATGAGGCCTCTCAAGCCAAGCGCATAGCTGTTCGCGCCGAATCCCATCACCACGCCGAGGCTGACCGGGGCGATGTGGGAGTGATGCCTGAAGGCCTCGCGGGCGTGCGTGTTCGAGAGGTGAATCTCGACGCAGGGGGTCTCGCTGGCGCTGATCGCGTCGCGGATCGCGACGGAGGTGTGGGTGTAGGCGGCCGCGTTGAGGAGGATCCCGTCGAAGCCCTCGCGGGCCTCCTGGATCCAGTCGACGAGCTGGCCCTCGTGGTTGCTCTGGCGGCTGTCGATGGACGCGCCGAGCTGCTGGCCGAGCTGCTGCAGGGCCGCCTCGATGCTCGCGAGATCCGCGGTGCCGTAGATCTCCGGCTCGCGGGTGCCGAGCAGGTTCAGGTTCGGCCCGTGAAGGACCAGGACGCGCAGCACGCGGGGGGGCATGAGAGGAGCGCGCGGCGGGCGCTCAGGTCAGCTCGCTGAGGAGCTTGCTGCTCGCGGTGCGGAGCAGGAAGCGCGCCTTGCCGGAGTTGCCACCGGGCGCGAGCGTCATCGCGACGAAGTACTCGTCGTTGAGCACGCGGATGACGGTGACCAGCTTCTCCGCCTGGATGGAGACCTCGCTGGCGCCGCCGGCCTCGAGCAGCTCGGCCGCGCGCTTGATGTCCTTGAGGATGACGCTGAACTCCATCCCGACGGTCTCGACGTCGACCGGCGCGCTGGCGCTCTCGCGGACGTACGCGTCGACGGGGATGCCGTCGAAGCCCATCAACAGACCGGCGACGCCGCCTTCGGTCCGATCGACGGCTTCCTGTAGAACCTGTCGGAACATGGAGCCTCCGTGAAACGTGAGTCTCGTCGGAGCGGCGCCCGAGGGTCAAGTTCTGGTCGTCTTTTCGGCCGCTTGGCGCGCCCAGCGTGCTCGCTCTCGATCGTCGAGGCGCTTCGCCGTCAGCAGCGAGACCGCCGCGACGGCGAGGAAGAGCACCCAGAGCGGCCACGTCGCCATGGCCGGAGCATAACGGAATCAGTCAGTACCAGCTGATCTTGGCCGCGGGCGCCACGGGGGCCGCCCGGCTCGCGTGCCGGTAGGTCGGCAGCACACAGTCCTCGACGAAGCGCAGCCAGCGCTCGATCGCGCCGTCCGCGGCCGTCTGCATCGCGTTGTACGCGGCGTGGGTGACCTGGCCCAGGTGCAGCTCGTCCAGCCGCCAGAGCATCTCCTCGAAGAGGGCGGTCTCGTGGCCGACGAGCGCGCGGCCCTCCTCGTCCTGCGCCAGCACGGGGTGGGTGACGCGGCGGTGCGCGTCGTGCGCGACGCGCGCCGCCGCCGCGAGCGCCCCCGCGAAGACCTCGCGGGCGGCGCCGTCCGACTGCCGGAGGTGCTCGAGCAGATAGCCGACCTGCTGGTGCGCCTGGATGATGTCGTGCCTCACCTCGTCGCCCTCAGAAGACCGGCTCGGTGTCCTCGCCGACGCGGCGACGGCGGATCGGCTCGAAGCCGTCGTGACCGGGCTCGTCGAAGAAGTGATCGACGAGGTCCGCGGTGGTCTCGGGGTCGGCGGGCGCGCGCTTCACGCGGACGTCGCGCGGCGCGTCTCCCTTTCGCCACTTCTTGATGATGCGGTCGAGCAACATGGCTACTACCTCCGTCATCAAGACGATGCAGCCGCCGTGCCGCGGGGCCAGGTCGTGACTCCGGGGGCCGCGTCCTGGGGCATCCCGCCGCTCCGATGCGCGCACGCGACACTGCGCAGAGGGCGGTTGAACGAAGGTTGCGCAGTCTCCCAGGCCAGGGCCCGTGGTAACTTCGGGGGCATGGGGAGCCGGCGCATGGGGAGCAGGTGGTGGGTCCTGGCGTGTCTTTGCCTGATGGGCTGTGAGTCCGAGGCGGTGCTGGTGGTCTCGCTGCGCACCGATCTGGTGCCCGGGCTCGAGGTGACGCGCGCCACGACGACGGTCGCGGACGCGAGCGCGACGGCCGACTTCGCGCTCGGCGACGATCTCATCGCGGGGACGCGGATCGCCGCCTTCGACGTTCCCCACGGCCAGCAGCGCGTGACGGTGACGCTCTCCGGTCCCGGCGCGGAGTCGCTGCGCCGCACGGTGGTGGTCGACGTGCGCGGCGGCACGGCGGTGACGGTGGTGCTCACCCGGAGCTGCCGCGGCGTGTCCTGCCCGGCCGCGAGCGACGCGGCGGCGACCGAGTGCCTCGGCGGGGTCTGCGTGGCGCCGGAGTGCACCCCGGAGACGCCCGAGCAGTGCCCCACCGCGGAGTGCGCGGCCGACGGCGAGTGTCCGAGCGGGCCCGCGTGCACCAGGCCCGCCTGCCTCGACGGGGTCTGCGGCCTGCGCGCCGACGCGAGCGAGTGCGGAGGCGGCGCCTGCGATCCCGACGAGGGCTGCGTGGGCGCGCCCACTCCGGACGGCGGCGTGCCGATGGACGCGGGGCCCGAGCCGGACGCGGGCGCGCTCGATTCCGGCACGAGCCGGCTCGACTCCGGCCGGGGCGACCCCCCGCGAGACGGGGGGCCGCGGGACTGCGCGTCGGTCTGCCCGGGCAGCTGTGAGGGCCCGCTGTGCGTGCTCGACGGGACGCCGCTGCAGTCCGTCTGTCCCGACGGCGTCGACTGCGAGTTCCGGTGTCTGGGCTTCGGGAGCTGCGACGTCGAGCTCTTCTGCGGCGACGGCGCGTGCAACGTGCGCTGTGAGGGGCCCAGCTCCTGCCGCAGCATCATCCACTGCGGAGACGCCTCGACCTGCGACGTCCGCTGCACCAACTCGACGGCGTGCGGCACCGTCAACTGCGGCGCGGGCGCGTGCGACGTGGACTGCACGCGGGAGAATGCGTGCACCGAGGTCCAATGCGGGACGGGCGCGGCGAACGTCGAGTGCGCCGCGATGGGCGCCTGCAACACGGTCACGTGCCCCGCGCCCGCGACCCGGCTCGACCTCGTCTGCGACGGGTTCGGCGCCTGCTCGGACGTCTCGTGCGGCGCGGACACGTGCGTCATCGACTGCTTGGGCACGTCGTGCACCAACGTGACCTGCGACACGGCCTGCAACTGCGACGTCGCGTGCATGGGCTTCGGCGGCTGCTCGTCGGTCACGTGCCCGAGCGGATGCATGTCGGGCCCGGGCTGCATGAGCGCCGGCGGCGGCGGGTGCGGCTGCACCTGAGGTCAGTCGCAGGCCTCGAGCTGGACGCGCTCGGTGACGCGCTCGTAGGAGACGCCGGGCGAGCGCTGCACCAGCGCCTGGCGGAGGGCGCGCACCTCTTCGGCCAGCGCTCTGGGCATGTGCGCCGTGGCCGGGGTCTCCTCGACGCGCGGCCCGAGCGCCCAGATGCGGCAGTAGTTTCCGACCTCGCACGTGATCGCGATGCGATGAGAGCCGAACTGGTAGGAGCGCTTGTCGCGGTAGCGCGTGCACACGCCCACGCGCCGCTGCGCGGGCTGCAGCAGGATGATGCGGTAGCCCTCTCGCCGGAGCGTGGACACGACGTGGTCGAACGCATCCTCTGGCCCCGCACGATCGGGCACGCCGAACGTCAATGGGCGCTGGGTCGTCCACTGGTTGCAGCCCGAGGCCACGGCCAGGACGAGCCCGATCACGGCGAGGACGCTAGCGCGGCGCATGGCGAGGGGTCCCATCCCAGGCGGCGTTCTGCGCCGCGCCGACGATCAACACGATCAGCCCGATGATCAGCAACAGACCGCAGGTCGCGGCGCCGAAGGGCATCATGATCGCGCCGATCTGCACCTCCTCGTCGCCGGGGGATCCCCAGCGGGCCGACCACATGCGCTGGTGCGCCTCGAGGAAGCGCTCCCACTCCTCGTCGGGATCCGGGCCGCGCAGCGGCGGGCTCGCGCCCGGGGCGGAGAGGCGGCCGCCCGCGCCGTCCACCTCGCTCCAGATGGCGTCGATCATCGCGGACGCGTTCGCGGCGCGCAGGGACGCGGCGCCGGTCCGGGCGCCGACCTGCTCGACCTTGCCCACGCAGTCGTCGATGACCGCGCTGGCCGACTGCCGCCGGACCCGCGCGTCCACGTCCCGCACGGCCATGCGCAGCTTGAGCCGACCCTCGCGGCTCGTCCCCAGCTCCGCCGCGTGGGCGTCGATCCAGCTGGCCAGCTCGTTCGGGAGGGTCGGCTCCTCGCGGAGCCTGCGATTGAGCGTGCGGCGCGCGCGCGGCGGCATGCGGCTCAGCAGGGCGTGGTGCGCGTCGGTGGTGCGCGCGAGCACGGGCAGCTCCTCGTGCATGCGTGCGCGGAGAGGCGCCGAGAGGGCGCCGCCGCGCACGCTCTGGGCGACGTCGGCGATGACGAGCGTCTCGAGGGTGTGGCGGAGCAGCTGCTCGGCGAGGGCGGGCTGCGAGAGCCAGCTCAGCTCGGCCGCGATCCGCCCGTTCGGGACGCCGCGCACCCGGCCGAGCCCGCGCTCGAGCCGCTCGAGGAGCTCGCGCCCGCGCAGGTCCGCGCCCGCGTACGGGGAGGCGCCGCAGCCCGCGCCGAGCGCGGCCGGCGCGGTGACGAGCGCGCCCGCGGCGAACGCCGACCGGCGCAGGAAGGCGCGTCGGGCAGAGCTGGGGTGGTCGGACACGTTGCCGCGCGATAGTGCAACGCACAGTCCATCCCAGGGTAGAGGGAATTGCGGACGTCGGTGTGCCACGGCGTGCAGCTCGGTGCGCACGCCGTGCCGCAGGCTCACACACTCAGCCCGCGCAGGAGCTGCTGGAGCTTTCGGCGGGTCATGGGCTTGACCACGTGCGCGTCGAAGCCCTCGGCGCTCGGGCTGCGATCGAGCTGAGACTCGGCCCAGCCCGTCAGGGCCACGATGAACGGCGAGTCGCCGGCCAGCGCGCGCATGCGGCGACAGGCCTCGAAGCCGTCGACCTCGGGCATGCCGAGGTCCAGGAAGACGACCTGCGGCGTGGTCTGCGCCGCGAGCTGCACGCCCGCCGCGCCTCCGTGCGCGACGCGGACCTGGTGTCCCATGCGCTCGAGCAGCATCGCGAGGCTCACCGCCGCGTCCTCGTTGTCGTCGACCACGAGCACGTCGAAGCCATCGGTGAGCGACGGCTCGCTCACCGGGCCGTCGGCCGTCCGGGGTGGATCGGCCAGCCGGAGCCGGACCGAGAACGTGCTGCCGTGCCCCAGGCCCGGGCTCTCGGCCGAGACCTGGCCCTCGTGCAGCTCGACCAGGCTCTTGACGAGGCTGAGGCCGATCCCGAGGCCGCTCCGGGAGCGCTCGGTGCCGTGCAGCTGCCCGAACATCTCGAACGCCCGCTCCCGCTCGCCCGGCGCGAGGCCGAGGCCGTCGTCCTGCACCTGCACCAGCGCCTCGCCGTCGCCGGCGCGCAACCGGATGGCGATGTGCCCGCCGCGGTCGGTGTAGGTGGCGGCGTTGGTGAGCAGGTTCGAGAAGACCTGGGCGAGCCGCGCCGCGTCGCCGTCGACCCACACCGGCACATCCGGGCGCTCCACGGCGAGGGAGTGGCCGGAGCGCGCGATGAGGTCGCGCGTGGCCTCGAGCGCGCTGTCGAGCGCGTGGCGCAGATCCACGCGCGCGCGGCGGAGCTCGATCTTGCCGCGGCTGATCCGGCTGATGTCGAGCAGGTCGTCGACGAGCCGGACGAGCTGGTCGAGCTGCCGCTCCATGATCGACAGGGGGCGCGCGATCGCCGGGTCGTCGCCGGTCGCCATCTCGAGGATCTCGATGCCGCTGCGGATGGGCGCGAGCGGGTTGCGCAGCTCGTGCGCGAGGGTGGCGAGGAACTCGTCCTTACGCTGGTCCGCCTCCGCGAGCGCGACCTCCACCCCCTTGCGGTCGGTGATGTCGATGACGCTGCCGATGTAGCCCAGGAACTCCCCCTGGTCGGAGATGCGCGGCGCCGCGGCGTCGATCGCCCAGCGGTACTCGCCGTCGCGGCGGCGCAGCCGGTACTCGAGGCGGAACGGCTCGCGGCGCTCGTTCGCGCGGAGGAAGACCTCGGCCGCGCGGTCGCGATCCTCGGGGTGCGTGGCGTCGAGCCAGCCGAGGCCGAGCCCCGTCTCCGGAGTCTGCCCGGTCAGCTCGTACCAGGACTGGCTCAGGAACGAGCACGTGCCGTCCGGCTCGGTGACCCACACCATGACCGGGGCGTTGTCGGCGAGGTTGCGGAAGCGCGCCTCGCTCTCCGCGAGGGCGGTCATCGCCTCGGCCCGCGCGCGCGCCAGGGCCAGGCTCCCGCTCACCCGCGCGATCAGCTCACGCGCGCTGAACGGCTTGACCAGGTAGTCGTCCGCGCCCGCCTCGATGCCCTCGACGCGCGCCTCCTCGCCGGCGCGCGCCGACAGCAGGATCACGGGCGTCGAGGCGAGCTCGGGGTCGGCCCGGAGCGCCCGCACGAGCCCGAGGCCGTCGAGCCGCGGCATCATGATGTCGCTGAGCACGAGGTCGGGGTGCCGCTCGTGGATCATCCGAAGCGCGGTCTGCCCGTCGGCCGCGGTGATCACGTCGTGGAAGGGCGAGAGGAGCCGCGCCACGTAGTCCCGCATGTCGGCGTTGTCGTCGGCGAGCAGAACGCAGCCGCGGTGCCTCTCCGCGGCGGCCCGGGTGGGCGCGGTGGCCTCGCGCACGGTGACGGCCGGGTCGGTGGGCGGCTCGGGGAGCCACCGCAGGGCCTCCTCCACGAAGGGAGTGGCGCCGAGCGCGGTCGAGACCTGCGTCCGCGCCCGCCCGACGTGCTCCGCCGGCAGGTGCGCGGCGCCGATGGGGACGCGCACGCTGAAGGTGCTGCCCGCGCCGAGCTCGCTCTCGACGTGGACCTCGCCGCCGTGCAGCCGGACGAGCTCCTGCACCAGCGCCAGCCCGATGCCCGAGCCCTCGTGCGTGCGCCCCTCCGCGCCCCGCACGCGGTGGAAGCGTTGAAAGAGCTTGGGCAGCTCTTCTTCGGGGATGCCCGTCCCGGTGTCGGAGACCCGCAACACGGCGTGGTCGTCTTCGAGGCTGGTCGAGACGCGGATCGAGCCGGAGAGGGTGTACTTGAAGGCGTTCGAGACGAGGTTGAGGACGACCTTCTCCCACATCTCCCGGTCGACGTAGAGGGGCGCGTCGAGCGGCGGGCAGTCGACCTCCAGGCGCAAGCCCGCCTTCTCGACCGCGGCGCGGAACACGCTGGCGAGCTCGGCCGTGAGCGCGCCGAGGTCGGTCTCTTCGTAGGCGGCCTGCACACGCCCGGCCTCGATGCGCGAGAAGTCGAGCAACGTGTTGACCAGCTTCAGGAGGCGCTGGCCGTTCCGGTGGACGACCTCGAGCAGCGCGTGGGCCTCGGCGGGGAGGTCGCGCTCCGCGGTGGCGAGCATGTCCTCGAGCGGCGAGAGCATCAGGGTGAGTGGCGTCCGGAACTCGTGGCTGACATTGGCAAAGAACGTGGTCTTGGCGAGGTCGAGCTCCGCGAGCGCCTCCGCCCGCTTGCGCTCCTCCTCCGCGGCGCGCGCGTTCGACAAGAGGTTGGCGAGCTGGCCCGCCACGAGGCCGAGGAAGTCCTGGTACTTCTCGTCGAGCATCAGCCTGGGCTCACGCCGAGGACCACCACGCCCGCGGGGCCGTCGGCGCCACGGTCGGTCAGGGGCAAGACCACCGCGGTCTCGGGCGGCTCCGCCCACGGGCCCGAGGGCGGCACCTCGAGCGCGTCGCCGAGCGGGACCTCGGCGGGGGCGCCCGTGCGGAGCACCTCCTCGAAGGGCCACGGCGCCGTCTGGGGATCGGTGACGGACGGGCTGAAGGGGCGGTCCGGCGCGACGCCCGACCAGGCCGCGAGCCGCAGGCCGTCGTCGGGGTGCGTCAGGTAGATCAGCGAGAAGGGGATGTCTGCGTCGTCGTGGGCGAGCGCCTCCGCGGCGAGGCGGCACGCGTCGAGCACGGTGCGGGCGTTCGCCGGGGCGGTGGCGAGGTCGTGGAGCGTGTGCAGGCGTCGCTCGCCGAGCACCTTCTCGGTCGTCTCGCTGCAGGCGCAGAAGACGCCGCCGATCCCCCCCGACTCATCGCGGATGGGGCTGTAGGAGAAGGTGAAGTAGGTCTCCTCCGGGAAGCCGTTCCGCTCCATGATCAGCAGCAGATCGTCCGACCAGGTCGAGTCGCCGTGCTCGACCACGCGCTCGACCATCGGCCCGATCGTGTCCCAGATCTCCGACCAGATCTCCCGCGCGGGGCGCCCCATCGCCCACGGGTGCCGGTCGCCGAGGATGGGCGCGTAGCTGTCGTTGTAGATCTGGACCGCCTGCGGCCCCCAGAACACGAACATCGGGTAGCGCGAGTTGATCAGGAGGCTGACCGCCGTCCGGAGGCTCTGCGGCCAGTCCGCGGCGGGCCCGAGCGCGGTCCGCGCCCAGTCCGTGCCCCTGACCAGCTCGCCCGCCGCGCCCCCACCCGCCAGGAAGTCCGTCCCCACCGCCTCGCCTCCGTCGCTCATCGTAGCGAACTGAGACCCCGGCGGGCGGGTGACCAGAGGGGATCTGCGTCGCCAAGACGTAAAAAAGCCGGCCCGAAGGCCGGCTTGTTTGCGGAAGAGAGGACTCGAACCTCCACGGATTTTACTCCACCAGATCCTTAGTCTGGCGCGTCTGCCAGTTCCGCCACTTCCGCGTGGGGCGAGCGAATCTAGCTGGCTCCCCGGGGATGTCAAGCAGCGACGGTGTCCTTTTTCGGGGAGCGCGTGTACCACCAGGCCCACAGGATGAAGAGGGCCTGGAACGGCAGCCGGACGTAGAGGCCGACCTCGGGCACGTCGTAGTCCTCCGGGTGCAGGGCCATGTGGACGTTGGCCGGGAAGACCGCGATCAGGAGGGCGATGATGCCCCACGCCGCGAGCACGCGCGTCCGCGGGACGAGCACGCCGACGCCGAGCAGGATCTCGGCGAGCCCGGAGAGCCAGACCAGCTCCAGGTGCCAGGGCAAGTAGGGGGGCATGATCGCGACGTAGAACTCGGGGTTCACGAAGTGGTTCACGCCGGCCGCGACGTAGAGGACGGCCATCAGGACCAGGAGCACGTTCTTCAGCACGGTCATCGCCTATCCGCGGCGAGCATAGGATGGGATGCGCCGCGCGGCCGCAGATCGCGCGCTGCCAGCTTCGTCAATGCAGGCGGACAGAGCTGGCAGTCGCCGCGCCCGGACCCCGGGAAGCTCGTGCCTGGGGCGGTGGCACGGGCCTCGCTGAGGGCGGGTCCGACCCCGAACGGATCGGGAGGAGGACCAGATGAACGACAAGATCGGCAAGATGGGTAGCGCGTGGGTGTGGCTGTTCGCGCTGGGCGCGGTGCTCTTCGGCATGGGCAGCGGCTACGTCACGGCGGGCATGAGCGCGAAGATCTCCAGCGGCGTCTACTTCGGCGTCTTCATCGTCAGCGGCTTCGCGGCGATGGCGCTGACGCAGGCCAAGGCGTGGCTCGGCATCGCCGCGTTCCTGCTCGCCGCGCTGGTCAGCGCCGCGAGCTACTACTGGATCGCGGCGCAGGCGGTGGCGGACGCGACGAGCGCGCTCGGCGCGGCGGAGGCCGGCGGCACGATCGGCGCGGCGATGGGCGCCTTCGTGGCCGTGGTCACCTTCCTCGTCAGCGCGACGGGCGGCGTCACGGGCGCGGTCGCGGGCGTCCGCGCCCGCAAGCAGCTCGCCGCCGCGTCCGCGTGAGGAGGAGCGCCAGCGCGAACGCGGCCACCGCGGGGAGGCCGCGCGGGCTGGCGCGGCTCGCGCGGCATCCGCAGCCGCCGCCCTCGTCGGGCCCGGGCCCCGCGTCGCGCGCGCCGCCCCCCGCGTCCGCCGTCCCCGGGCCCGCGTCGCGCGGCCCCTCGGCGCCCGCGTCGTCGCGTCCGCCGTCTCGCGTTCTCGGGCCGGCGTCGGCGTCGGGCGGGCCCGCGTCCATCTCCACGGGCGGCGCGCTCGCGCACGGCAGCGCGTCGAGCCCATCGGCCGAGACGCCTTCGATGGCGCCGCCGCTCTCGTCGCCGGCCATCGACGCGCCGCCGAGCCAGGGCCGCACCGCGTCGTCGTCGGTGAGCAGGCACGCCGCCCACGCCACCGCGTAGCGCCGGAACACGAGCGCGGTGCCGGGATCGCCCGCGCCGCAGCCGAAGGGGCACACCGAGTCCCCGGGCATCTCCGGATCGCAGTGGCCCGAGCCGCTGACGGTGAGGGTGAGCTTCGGGCTCGGCAGGCGGCCGGCCACCGCGTCGGGGCGCCACTGCGCGTTGCACGTGCCCGGCACGGCCGCGAGCAGCTGCAGGGTCGGCGCGGTGACGCCCGCGGTGGCGTCGAGCCCGACCGTGCCGTCGTCGTTCGGATCGAGGAGCACCAGCGCGTCGATTCGATCGTCGCGCGAGGCGGCGAGGTGGGAGGCGAGCGCGCCCCAGGAGTGCCCGATGAGCCCGCGGCGCGCCCCGTCGACGCGGCCCGCGATCGGCGCGCTCGCGTCGTCGCTCCGGGCCACCGCCCAGTCGAGCAGGGCGATGATCTGCGCCGCGTTCGCGTCGTGGTCGCAGCCGAAGAAGTCGCACGGCAGATCGGGGAGCACGACCACGAACCCACGCGAGGCGAGGGTGCGCGCCAGCTCCACGTGTCGGGCGCCCGTCCGGTTCGCGCCGTGGATCACGCCGAGCAGCGGGTGCGGCCCGGGGGTGGTCGGGGAGATCACGCGCGTCGGGATGCGCGCGCCCGCGGCGTCCACGCGCCCCGCGTCCCACTCATCGAGCTCGAGCGGCCCGCGCGTCGCGGGGTCTTGCGCGTGGGCGGTCGAGGTGGCGAGCGCGCCGCACGCGCAGAGCAAGAGGGCCGCTCTCATGCGGGCAGGCTACCCGAACGGCGGTGGGAGGGGCAGGCGGCGCGTCCTATGCTCTGCCGCGATGGACTCCGTGGGCCCCTACGCGCTCCTCGATCGCATCGGCGAGGGCGGGATGGCAGAGGTCTGGCGCGCGCGGGCGCCGGACGGAGACGAGGTGGCCATCAAGCTGCTCGGGCGGGGTCGCGACGCCTCCGAGGCGGAGCTCGCCCGGTTCGAGCGGGAGATCCGCGTCGCCGAGTCGATCTCGCACCCGCACCTGATCCGCGTGCTCGACCACGGCGTCGACGACGCGCTGGGGCCCTGGCTCGTCATGCCCCTGGTGCGCGGCATGACGCTGCGGGATCTCTTCGCCGGCCAGCGCCTGTCGGCCGAGTCCGCCCTCGTCCTGCTCGAGCCGATGGTCGAGGCGCTGGCCGCGCTGCACGCGCAGGGGCTCGTGCACCGAGACGTCAAGCCCGAGAACCTCATGCTGAGCCCGCTCGGGGAGGTCACCCTGGTGGACCTCGGGCTGGCGCTGGGGGAGGGCGACACCCGCCACACGTCCGAGGGCGAGGTGACGGGCTCGATCCCCTACATGTCGCCGGAGCGCATCGAGGGCCGGGAGATCGATCCGAGCGCGGACGTGTGGTCCTTCGCGGTGATGCTCTACGAGCTGGTCGCGGGGCAGCGCCCGTTCGCGCGGGACCGCCCGGCGGAGGAGGTCGCGGCGATCCTCTCCGGCACGTTCACGCCGCTGTCCGAGCGCGACCGCCGCGTGGCGCCGGAGCTGGACTTCCTGATCGGCGCCGCGCTGGGCGCCGAGCCGTGGAACCGTCCACGCGACGCGGCCGCGGTGCTCGAGCGCATGCGTCCGCTCGTCCCGGGGGCGCGCGACGCGCGCAAGGCCGACCGGGTCTCGGTGCTGAGCGATCGGCGCCGCTTCGAGGCGCGCGTGGCCGAGCGGGCGGCGGCCGGGCTCTGCGACGAGGCGGGGGCGCTGCTCCAGCAGGGGGACGGCTTCGGCGCGCTCCGCGTGCTCGATCGCGCGCTCGCGTATGTGCCCGACGATCCGAGGGTGACCGAGCTGGTCGAGCGCGCGGGGGACGGCGACGCGCTCGGGCCCGCGGCCGTGCCCGCGCGGCCGGCGGTGGAGGCGGCGCCCGCCAGGCCGGGCCGACGCCGCGCGGTGATCGGCGCGGCCGTCGCGGTGGCGCTGCTCGGGGTCGGCGCCGCGTCGATCGTCGCGCTTCAGGGGGACCCCGGCTCCGAGGGCGCGCCGGCGGTCGCGGCGGCGGAGCCCACGGCGAACGCTCCGGACGACGCACGCGACGGCGGCTCGAACGGGGACGCAGGCTCGGAGTGGGCCGCCCTCGACTACCACCGCATCCCGGACGCGCTCCTGTCCAACCACGACGAGGCGGATCCCGCCGCCTTGCGCGCTCGACCGGACGAGCCGCTCGTCACGCCCAGCGGCCTCGGGCACGACCCCGAGGAGACCCTCGCGCGCACCACGCGAGAGCTCGAGGATCGACCCGACGACGTCTCGCTCCAGGTCGAGCGCGCGATGAGCCAGCTGGCGCTCGGGCGCCTCGAGGGTGTCGCCACGCTGGAGCGGCTCGTGCGCGCGCACCCGGAGCACGCGGAGGCGCAGACCGCGCTCGGTCACGTGCGCCTGCGCCAGGGGCGCTTCGAGGACGCCCAGGCGCGTTTCGACGACGCGATCGAGGCCGATCCCGGGAGCGTGGGCGCGCACCGTCACCGCGGCACCCTCGCGCTTCGCCTCGGGCGCACGCGAGACGCCTACCGGGACTTCGAGCGCACGCTGGAGATCGACCCCGGCAACCTCTTCGCGCTCGCGGGCATGACCGAGATCTACCAGCGCGTGGGGCGCGTGGCGGACGCCGCGCCCTTCCTCGAGCGCATCAGCGAGCGCTCTCCCCTCAACGCCGAGGCCTGGGCTTCGCTGTCGATCGCGCTGGCCGCGTCGCGTGATCGGGCGGACCGCGAGCGGGCCATCGAGGTGGTGGAGCGGGCGCTGTCGCTCGAGCCGGACAACGCCAACGGGCTCGAGCATCGGTGCCTGCTGTTCTCGCGGCTCGAGCAGCCCGGGGCCATCGCGGCCTGCGACGTCGCGATCCAGGCGCTGCCCGACCACACCGATCTCTTCACCGCCCGCTCGCTCGCCCACTCGCGGCAGGAGATGCACCCGCAGGCCATCGCGGACGCCGACCGCGCGGTGGAGCTCGCGCCGGGCGAGGCGCGCCACTACGCCAACCGCGCCATCGTGCGAGGCCGCGCCGGCCGGGAGGCCGAAGCCATCGCGGACGTGCGCGCCGCGTGTCAGCTCGGGCACCAGCGCTCGTGCGCGCGGCTCAGCTCGCTCCGCGCGGCGCCGTAGCTTCGCGCCGCGATGCGCGGTACACGACCCCCGATGGGCGACGCGCGGCTGCAGATCCGGGTCAAGGGGCTCGAGCCCCTCGAGCGGCGCCTGGATCGCGCGCTGCTCTCGATCGGCTCGGCGCCCAACGCGGACGTCCGCCTCGCCAGCGTGGCCCCGCAGTGGGCCATCGTCCGGGTGCGCGACGACGGGGTGGAGATCCGCCGCGTCGGCGTGCCGGGCGCCACGCGGCTCGCGCCCGGAGAGTCCGTCACGCTCGGCGAGGTCGAGCTGCGCCTCGAGGCGCCGGGGGCCGTCGAAGAAGACGTCGGGCTCCCGGTCGAGGCGCTGGCCGAGTCGCTCTCTGGCGCCGAGGCGCCCGAGGAGGCGCTCGCGCTCCTGGTGGACGGCCTCATCGCGGCGACGGGCGCGGAGACGGGCGCGATCATCCTGCGCAAGGAGGCCGGGTACGAGGTCGTCGCCGCGCGCCGGGCCGACGGGCGGCCGCTCGCGGAGGCGGCCGAGCTGCTGAGCGACACGCTCGTCACCGACGTGCTCGAGGGGACGTCGAGCACCCTGCGCCTCCAGGACCTCGGCGCGCACGCGCGGTATGGATCGGTGGCGTCGGTCGTCGCGCTCCGGCTGAGCAGCGTGCTCTGCGTCCCGATGCGGCTCGGCCCGCGCGTGCTCGGCGCGATCTACCTGGGCCACCACGAGCCCCGGCGGGGCTTCTCCGACGCGCAGGCGCGCGACCTCCGCGTGCTGGCCTCGATGGCGCTCCCGCTCCTGGCGCAGCTCCGCCGCCCACGCGTCGCGCCCTCGGCCCTCGACGCGGTCGTCGGGGAGTCGGCGGTGATGGACGCGGTGCGAGACCTCGTCGAGCGCGTGGCGCCGAGCGACCTGAGCGTGCTGCTGCTCGGCGAGACGGGGACGGGCAAGGAGGTGGTCGCGCGCGCGATTCACGGGGCGAGCCTGCGCGCGGCCGCGCCGATGGTGGCGCTCAACTGCGCGTCGGTGCCCGAGAGCCTGCTCGCGGTGGAGCTGTTCGGCTGCAAGAAGGGCGCGTTCACGGGCGCGACGACGGACCGGGTGGGGCGCGTCGAGGCGGCCCACGGCTCGACGCTCTTCCTCGACGAGGTCGGGGACATGCCGATGCCGATGCAGGTCGCGCTGCTGCGGGTGCTCGAGGAGAGGGCCGTGACGCGCGTCGGGGAGAACGAGGCGCGGCCGGTCGACTTCCGGCTCGTCGCGGCCACGAGCAAGGACCTCGACGCGGAGGTCGCGGCGGGGCGCTTCCGCAAGGACCTGCTCTACCGCCTCCGAGAGCTCGCGATCGTGCTGCCGCCGCTCCGCGATCGAGACGGGGACGTGCTGCTGCTGGCGCAGCTCTTCCTGCGCCAGGCGGAGGCCCAGCTCGGGCTCCGGCCGCGCACGCTGTCGGCGGCGACGCAGCGCGCGCTCGAGCGGCACCCGTTCGAGGGCAACGTGCGCGAGCTGCGGGCGGTGATGCGGCGCGCGTCGATCCTGTGTGACGGCGGCGCGATCGCGCCCGAGCACCTGCAGCTCGGTCCGCAGCCCGGTCCGCAGCTCGGTCCGCCGGACGAGGCTGGTGAAGCCTCGCCCGAGGAGCTGTTCCCGTCGGACGCGCCGCTCGCCGAGGCGCGCGACGCGTTCGTCACGCGCTACGTGCAGGCGGCGCTCGACCGACACGACGGCAACCGAGAGGCCGCCGCGGCGGCCCTCGGGATCAGCGTGCGCAGCCTCTACCGATACCTGAACGGCTGACCGTGATCAGCCGCCCCGCGTCCAGCCAAACGGCTCAGCTGGCCTGACGCTCGCGCGCCGGGACGAGCCCGTGGTCCACCGCGTAGAGCACGAGGTCGACCGTCGTCTTGACACTGAGCTTGTCCATGATGCGCGCCCGGTAGGTCTGCACCGTCTTGGCGCTGATCCCCAGCGAGCGCGCGATCTCGGACGCCTTCTGCCCCCCGACGATGCGCTCGAGCACCTCGCGCTCCCGCTCGGAGAGCGTCTCGTGCGGCTTGTCGTCTTCCTCGACGGGCACCCCGCGGACCAGCAGCTCCACCAGCTCGGGAGGCATGTAGCGCTGACCGCTCGCCACGGTGCGCATCGCCTCCACGATCTCGTTCGCGGACGCGGTCTTGGTCAGGAAGCCCTTCGCGCCCGCCCTCAGGCAGCCCACACCGACCTCCTCGACCTCGCGCATGGTGAACACGAGCACGGCCACCCGGGGGTGCTGCCGCGCGAGGTCCCGCACGAGCTCGAAGCCCCGTACGTCCGGCATGCTCAGGTCGAGCAGGACGACGTCGGGTGACGACTCGGAGACCCCCGCCAGGGTCTCGGCGCCCGTACCCGCTTCGCCGACGACGCGTAGGTCATTCAGCTCGCTCAGGATTTGTTTGACCCCCCTGCGTATCGCTGGGAAATCGTCCGCCACGAAGACAGTGGCATTGCTCCGATCCGACATGGAGCGAGCATACACGATTTTTGCGCGCGTCCAACGTGCTCCGACAGAGAAGTTGAACACGATTCAGCCATTGGCTCGCTCTCATCGGTGACGTCAGGCCAGCCCGACGGGCGCGGGCGTCCGTTCGGTCGGATCTGGCGCGCCAGGGGTAAGGGGACATTAAGCCGGCGCGCGAGCCGCGCGCGGACGGAAGCGAGCGCGCGCGGCGGGCGCTCTCGCAGCGCGCCGAACGAGCCGCGTTCGGAGGGCGCGTGAAACCATACGGTGTACGATTCCGACTGACGCTCCCATCCCCTCTCACGGGAACGATACAAATTCAGGGACAGCTACAGAACTCTTGTCGGAGACTGGTCTCCAGGAAGCCGTCGCAGGACCCCGACATCGGAAGCTCCCACCACTGCTCTTCGAGGCGCGCGCCCTCGGTCAGCCCGTGCTCGTCGACGCAGCCGCGGGAGAACTCCTGGGTGCGCGTGAGGGTCAGGCAGCCGTCGGGGATGGGCTCCTCGGGCGTCAGGGTGGTGGTGACCGACACGAGGTCGTCGCAGCCCAGGCCCGTGGTGTCGCCGACCGCGTCGACCGTCAGCGCGCCGCCCATCGTCACGTACTCGCAGCCGAACCGGAACTGGGTGGGGATGGTGTCGCACTCGTCCCAGCCGTCGGCGTCGACCAGGCGGATGGCGACCTCACCGCGGTAGGCGAAGTCCACGCCGCGCACCTCGGCTTCGAGGACGAGGCGTCGCCCGTCGGGCGCGTCCCACCCGATCTGGTCTTGCAGGGGGCCGATCCAGGCGACGTCCCCGTCTCGACGCATCGGGTCGGTGAGGCGGAAGACGAAGCCGGGCGCGTCGCCCGCGGCGCCGGGGTGCGCCGGATCCTCGCGGTGGCGGAGCACGACCTGGACGCACGTCTCGGTGGCGGTCGCGGCCGCCGGCACCTGGAGGGTCGGGAGGATCATCGCGCCGCCCTGGAACCCGAACTCGTAGACCGCGTCGCCGCCGTCCTCGTAGGGGATCACCACGCCGTCACGCCGCGCCCCGATGACGAGCCCCGGCTCGGCCTCGCCGTCGAAGTAAGAAAGGTCCCGGCAGCGTCGGGTGTAGCAGCCGCCGTCCTCGCAGACCTCGTCGGGGCCACCATCCGTCACGGAGGGGACCTCGCCATCGCGCACGTCCATGGAGCCGCCGTCGCAGGCGGCGAGGAGCACGAAGGCGACCAGCGCCCTGGGGAGCTCACGCATGACGGCCCGCTTCAGCAATGCCAGTGCCATCGAGCGCGCGGGCCCAACCGTCCCGCCATGACACGGGACGGCACATCGGCCTGCGCCTCAGACCGGGACGACCACGCCCCACAGCACGCCGCCGAGGATCTGGAGCGCCACCAGGATCATCAGCGCGCGGGTCGCGGTGGCGAAGCCGCGCTCGCTGATCTTCGACAGCAGGTGCTTGCCGACCCACGTGCCGACGAACACGCCCGCGATCATCAGCGCCAGGGGCACCGCCCACGGCCCGAACTCGAAGGAGAGCGCCAGCCCGAAGAGCGGGATCTTCAGCGCGTGACCCACCGTCTGCACGACCGCCTTGGTGGCGACGTGGGCCTCCTTCTTCACGTCGTAGAGGAGCAGGGCCTGCGAGACCAACGGCCCCGTGGAGCCCACGACCACGCCGAGCAGCCCGGTGCAGAACCCGAAGAGATAGAAGGCGCGGAGCGACGTGGCGCTCTTGGGCGAGGGGACCCGCTTGGCGAAGAGGCTGGCGAGGATGGCCACCGCGAGCAGCACCTCGAGCAGGGTCGGGCTCACCGAGGCGAGCCAGCCCACGATCAAGATGCCGACGAGCGAGCCGGGCAGGAGCAGCAGCACGAAGCGCCCCACGATCTCCCAGCGCACGTGGCGCCAGAAGGCCGCGATGCGAGTCAGCCCGGCCGCCGTCTGCACCGCGCCGTGCAGGGGCACGACGGCGGTGGCGGGGACGACGAGCAGGAGGCCCGAGAGGAGGAGCACTCCGCCTCCCACGCCCGTCATCGCCGACAGCGCGGCGGCGAGGAGCGCGGCGAGGCCGAGGAGGGCCGCGACGAGGGTGGTCATCGTGCGCTCAGTGAACCGGAGGCGGCGCCTCCGAGTGCGGAGACTGCTTGCGGCTGGCCTTCTTCTTGAGGCGCGACCGATCGAGGTACGAGAGGTGGGCGGCGCCGACCTCCGCGCGCAGCTGCGCGGCCACCTCGATGAGGTGGTCGTAGAGGGCCTCGAAGCAGCCGAGGTGCGCCTTGGCGTCCAGCGGCATCGAGAGCGTGTGCGCGCGCCCGAGCTGTGAGGCGACCGCGAAGCAGACGTCGATCTGCTGCACCGTGGTCAGGCGCCGCTTGAGCTTCTCGTTCTGGGTCGGGATCTCGCGGACCCAGTACTCCACGCCTTCGTATGTGGCCCAGCCGGGGTTCTGCTCCCAGCCGGGCGCGTGCAGCTCGCCCGCCTCGACCATGCGCTGGCCGTTGTGCCCGAAGGGGTTCATGAAGTACGCGTCGTCGGGCTCGTCGTAGACCTCCTTGACGTCCACGAGGCGCGGGTCGATGTCGTCGCGGTTCGGCTCGAGCAGGAGCAGGGTGTGCAGCTTGCCGAGCGAGCCCGGGACCTCGGCCGCCGAGGCGATCGAGTAGACGCTGGCCAGCTCGAGCTCCCCGCGGCTCTCGAGGTAGCTCTCGAGCAGCGCCTGGAGCCGCGGCTGCCGCGGATCGATGGCGTGCTGCGCGAGCCGGCCGCCCCACTGGCGACCCTTCTCGAGGTAGCGGACGAGGTCCTGCTGCCAGCGCTTCGGCTGCTTCTTGCGCAGGTCGCGCATCTCCTCCCAGCCGAGGCCGGGGGCGCTCACGCCGAGCAGGTAGCCGCGCCGGAACGAGTCGAGCACCGCGGGGTGCAGGAGCCGGCCGTCGCTCTCGTCGGCGCGCCGGCAGGAGACCGACACGAGGAAGCGGGACACGTCGTAGCCGAACGGGCCGAAGCGCGCGCGGTCGAAGTCGACCATGGCCGCGCCGCGGGTGGTCTTGGCGTAGTTGGCCAGGTGTGGATTGCCGTGCAGGAACGCCCGCGGCATCGCCTCGACCTCGGCGAGATCCACGAAGCGGCGCTGCATGGCCGCGTGGGTGTGCCGAAAGAAGCGATGGAGCCCGCGCTCCGGGTGACGGTATTCGTCGATCAGGTCAGGCGAATCGTTGGCTGGCTGGCGGTGAAACGGGTTCATCAAAAGCCCCTCCGCGCTCGAAAGTGACAGAAAAGTGAGATCGAGTCACGCAAACGTCACAAATGAGCCCTCCGTGTCACCGGTGCAAGCGCTCATTTGCCCTGGACCCATCTTTTTCCGGGCCGGACGTTCGTGACGCGTTTGTGACGCGGGTAGGTCGGCCGGCCGCCGTCAGGGCATGAGCGCGGCCCAGAGGCCGGCCGCGAGCCCGAGGAGGAGCAGGGCGAAGGCGAAGAGGGCCAGCGTCGGCACCCCCGAACGAGGACTCGAGGCGCTCGGCCCCGTGTGCAGCGTGGGGCGGTCTCGCTCTCGAAACGCGGGGGCGTCGACCTCGGTCGGCGCGTCGGTGCCGGGCACGGGCTGGCTGATGTTGCCCGAGCTGGTGCTCAGCCCGGCGCTCTCGGTGATCGCCTGACGCTCCTCGTGGCTGATCACCGCGGAGCTGGGCCCCGTGCGCTGGCGGGGCTCGCCGCGGGTGTCCGGGTCCAGCCGGACGCAGTCGGCGGGCAGCTGCCGGAGAGCCTCGAGCATGCCCCGCGCGTTGGTGAAGCGCTTCGCCGCGTCCTTGGCCAGCGCGCGGCCGAGCAGCGCCTCGAGGGCCTCGTCCACCTGCAGCCCGGGGCGCACCTCGGTCAGCGGCGGGATGGGCTCGAGCAGGTGCGCCCGGAGCAGCTCGGAGCGCCGCTCGTAGAGGAAGGGCCGCCGGTCGGCGAGCAGCTCGTAGAGCATGACCCCGAGCGCGTAGACGTCGGCGCGCACGTCGATGAACACGCCGGTGATCTGCTCGGGCGCCATGTAGGCGGGGGTGCCGACGATGCGCCCCTTGCGGGTCAGGGTGCCCTCCTCGTTCGTCTCCTCGATGGACAGCATCTTGGCGAGGCCGAAGTCGAGCAGCTTCACGCTGCTGTCGTGCAGGAGGAACACGTTGGCCGGCTTCAGGTCGCGGTGGACCACCTCGCGGTCGTGCGCCTCGGCCAGGGCCTGGAGGATCGGCTCGTAGAGCTGGAGCGCGCGCCGCGGCGCGATCGGGCCCTCCTCGAGCTCGTCCTCGAGCGTGCGCCCCTCGAGAAGCTCCATCGCGATGAAGGTCCGCCCGTCCTGGATCCCGAAGTCGCTGATCTCGACGATGTTCGGGTGGGAGAGCTTCTCCAGGACCCGCGCCTCGCGTCGAAAGCGCTTCTCGAGCCCGGTGATCGAGCCGAGGTTCTCGTGCAGCACCTTCAGCGCCACGGGCGGACCGCCGCTCGCGTCGACCGCTCGATAGACCACCCCCGTCGCGCCGGTGCCGATGGTCGCCTCGATGCGGTAGGCGCCGAGCGTGCGCCCGACGAGCTCCTCCCCCGCCGCCATGGGGCGCACGATAGCAGAGTGTGGGGGGAATCCCGCGCGCTCTAGTCGATCGCCAGGACGGTGCCGAGTCGCGCGAGGAGCGGCAGCCCCGCGGGCAGCCCGTAGATGCGCAGCTCGCCGTTGCGGAGCGCCGTCGCCATCGCGCGGTTCACCTCGCCGCGGAGGTCGGGGAGGCCGAAGCGGCCCGTCTCCATGCGCGACATGTCGGCCACGACCTCCGCCGTGCCCCGCACCGTCACGTCCGGGATGCCCACGATCCCGTCGTGCACCACCGCGCGCCCGCCCCGGAACTCGAGGGTGAGCGCGACGTCCGCGTCCTCCGCCACGATCGCCACCCGACCGAGCAGCCGATCGAACGCGGGCATGCGCTCGGGGTGATCGTCGAGGTTCTGGCTCATCATGGTGGCCATCATGATGGCCAGGCCGTTGTCGTCCGCGCCCGGCGCGAGCTCGATCGCCGCCATCGTCAGGCCGGGAAGTCGGTGTCGACCGCGGTGGCCGAGGACACGAGCTGCTTGCTGGCCACGACGAACTTCAGGAGCGTCGGGAGGTGACCCTTCTTCAGCTTCAGCTTGTTCTGCATCATCGCCTTGGTCGGGTCGACGTCGCCGCTGAGCACCTCTTTCCAGCGCTCGTACTGCGCGAGCACCACGAAGTCCGCGGTCTCCGCGCCCGGCCCGTCGGTCATCTCCGCGTCGCGGCACTTCCCCTGGTAGAGGTCGAGCACCATGGCCGTATCGTGATCGATGCCGAGCTCTGGCCGCGCCTCCACCACGTAGGCGACCTTGCCATGCGTCCAGCCCGCGCCGGCCTTCGCGTAGCCGTCGTTCGCGTTGATCGCGTCCTTGAAAGCAGCCGTCCACTCGGCCGAAGGAAACTTGATGCCCACCGCTCTGCCTCCGCAGGGAATCGAATCAGGGCGCGGAAAGTAGGCTGGGCACGAGCGCGACGCAACGCGGGCCCGCGTTTGCTTCGACGCCGCCCCCACCGGAAGCTAGAGATCGCTCCCGTCGGGGCTGTGCTCTACTGTCGGAACGTTTTTCGCGGCGAGGCGTTCTGAGGCGAACCTTCCAGGAGGCTCGCGCGTCCCAGCTGCACTAGGAAGCTCTCATCCGGTTCTCGACCGCCATCGCCCAGCTGCTCCTCGCCCAGGTGAAGGGTGTCGGCTGGCCCGTGCTCATCTCGCTGGGGCTGCACGTCGCCCTCGCGGTGGCGGTGCTGCGCGCGCCGTCGGCGTGGCTCGAGGGCGAGCCCGAGCCGGAGCCGGTGGAGATCACGATCCTCACGCCCGAGCCGGAGCCGCGCCCGGACGCGCCGGCCGAAGAAGAGACGGCGCCGGAGCCTCGCCCCGTCCCGCCCGAGCCCGAAGAGGCGCCCCCGCAGACGGCGCCGGCCGCGGCCGCGATCCAGCTCCCCGGCCCCGCGGTGGAGCCCGACACCCAGCCGGGCACGGGTGAGCCGGTGCCGAGCGTGGTGGAGCTCCCGAGCGTGGAGCAGGAGCCGCGGCCCGCGCGCGAGGAGACGGCCGAGGAGCGTCGCCAGCGGCTGGCGGCCATGCTCGACCCGTCGCGGGTGGCGCGCGGATCCTACGTGCCGACGGGCCCCGGGCCCTCGCAGCGCAGCGGCCCGGCGGGTCTGCAGACGGGTCCGCGTGGGCCGAGCGAGGCCGAGATCGAGCGCCGCCTCCAGGATGGGCTCCGCGCCGAGGCGATGACCAAGAACCACACCACGCGCGAGCGTGTGGTCCCGCGTCGCCGCTCCGACGGGTCGTACGCGTGGCAGGGGCACCGCTTCACGGCGATCATCCAGCCCGACGGGAGCGTGGACTTCGAGGATCAGGGCAACGTGCAGACCGACGGGTTCAGCACGTCCGGATCGTTCGACGCGATGGACGCCATCATGGGCGCGGCGGGCCAGGATCCGTACGGCTACGAGCGTGAGCGCTTCATGCGCGAGACGGAGGAGCTGCGGCATCGGCTCGAGGCGGAGCACCGCCGCCAGCAGATGGCGCGCGGGCTCCGCGGGCTGCGGGGACGCCTGTCCCGGGTCTGGGGCACGGAGAGCCGAAGCCACGCGCAGCGGCGAAGACGCATCTTCCAGATCTGGGACGAGATCGCGGAGGACGGCAGCTCCGCCGGGGCGCGGGAGCTCGTCATCACGTTCATCCGCGAGACCCTCCCGCAGGGACACGAGCACGCTTACACGACGGCCGAGATCAGCCGCTTCAACGGCGAGCGCGAGAGCACCGAGCGCTTCGAGCCGTACTGACGGCGTCAGCCTGGACGGATCTCGAGCCGTCCACTTCGACCGGACAAGGGTTCCGTCCCGCGCCGGATTCGGTATGATGCCGCCGTGGGGCAAGTCGGGGGCGATACGCGCACTGTCCTCGTCGTCGAAGACGAGGATGGGGTCCGTCGTGTGGTGGTTCGGGTGGTCGAGGCCGCCGGATACCGCGTGATCAGCGCGTGTGAGCCCGACGAGGCGCTGACCCTGCTCGATGGCGCCATTCCCGATGCGGTGGTCACCGACGTGAGCATGCCGCACGGCGGCGGCACCCGGCTCGTGGAGGAGCTCCGCAAGAGCCGCCCCGAGCTGCCCGTGGTGTTCATGACGGGCTACGCACCCGACGACGAGGGGCTCGCAGGGGTGGTGCTGCTCAAGCCGTTCCGGCCGAATCAGCTGCTCGAGGCCCTGAAGAAGGCGTTCGGCTGAGGCCCGCCTCTCGAAGAGACACCTCGAGCCCATATCGACGAGGGACACATGGACGAGCGACCCATCGACGTCAGCGTCGTGATGCTCGGGCTCGACGCGAACGCGCGCCGCGAGATCCAGGACGCGATGGACGCGATCGCGTCGAGCGGCGACACCGCGAGCCCGGCGGGGCTGGTGCAGATGCTCCGCGAGGCGATCGCGGTCCTGCTCGGGCGTCGCGAGGCGTGGACGCACGCCGCGGCCGAGAACCACGCGCCGATGCCGCCGGAAGACGCGGAGGCGAAGTTCGGCCTCGCGGCGCACCGCGCCCGCGCGCGCTTCGAGCACGAGCTGGTCCGGGCCCACGCGGGTGAGGTCGCGCGCCCGAAGGCGCCCCCGCTACCTCCGCAGCCGGACGTCCCCGGCGTGGTGGTGGTGACGCTCGTCGTGGCCGCGCGGCGTGTGCTGCGCGACGTGGTCGACGTCCGCGACCGCGCCGCGCTCCAGCTCGCGCTGGACGCGCTCGCGGCGATCGATCCGGGCGACTTCGTCGCGATGGAGGTGATCTGGTCGCCGGCCGATCCGCGAGAGCGCGTGCCGGTCGAGACGCTCGAGGCGAACCACCCGGAGCTGGTCCGCCTGCCGCTCGAGACGGAAGGCCGCGCCTGATGTGGCTGCGCTCGAAGCGGCTCGAGGAGGCGGGGTTCCGGCACGCCTTCTCCACGCGCGAGGGGGGCGTGAGCGAGGGGCCGTTCGCGAGCCTCAACCTCGCGCGCACGGTCGGGGACGACCCGGCGGCGGTGGCGGAGAACACGCGGCGGTTCGAGGCGGCGCTCGAATGTGACCGCCTCTACGAGGTCAGCCAGGTCCACGGGCGCGCGGTCGAGCGCGTCAGCCATGAGCCGGTGGCGGAGGTCCGTCGTCGCGAGGCCGACGCGCTGGTGACCTCGGTCGCGGGCGCCGCGGTGGCGGTGCGGACCGCCGACTGCGTGCCCATCCTGCTCGCCGATCCCGCCTCTGGCGCGGTGGCGGCGGTGCACGCGGGCTGGCGCGGCGTCGCCCAGAACATCCTCCGCGTGGCCCTCGAGGAGCTGGGGGCGGCCGATCCGATCGCCGCCATCGGCCCGCACATCCGGCTCGACGCGTTCGAGGTGGGGGACGAGGTCGCGGCGGAGATCGCGCGCGCCGTCCCGGGCGCGCGGGTGGTCGAGGCCCGCGCGCCGCGCCCCCACGTCGACCTCGCGGCCGCGGTGCGGGCGCAGCTCGCCGAGGCCGGGGTGACCGAGATCGACGACGTGGGCGGCTGCACGCACGCCGAGCCGGCGCGCTTCTTCAGTCACCGGCGCGACGCGGGCAAGACCGGGCGTCACCTCTCGGCGATCGTCGCCCGCGCCCGCACCAGCGGCTCCACCTGACCGCGGAAGCGCGGAGACCACGGGCAGGGCGTGTTCGACTCGGGGTCGAGCCGAACCAGACGCGTCTCGCCGCGCGCGTAGACGGCGTCGCCGTGCATGGAGCGGACGGACGCCTCGAGCACGAGGCTCGACGTCCCGAGGTGCACGGGGCTGATCTCCACGAGCACCTCACCCTCGCCCCGGACGGGCAGGAGGTAGTGGATCTGGTGGGCCGCGACCACGTGATACTTGTCCGGGTTCGTGTCCAGATCGTCCTCCCAGCGGAAGCCGAGCGCGTTGAACAGCTCTCCGCGCGCCCGCTCCATGAAGAGGAGGAAGCGCACGTTGTGCAGGATGTTCAGCGCGTCGAGGTCGTCGAAGTAGACCCGCTGGGTGGTGCGAAAGGGGCTGGAGACGGGCATGGCGGGGATATAGCGCGTCGTGCTACCGATACGCCCCTGCCGTGGCTTGGTTCGGAAAAACGAAGGCGACGACCGACGCGTCGGAGAAGAAGACCCTGGGAAAAGGGGTCTTCCGGAAGTGCGTCGCGTGCGGAGTGACCCTCAAGGCGGAGGACTTCACCGCCCACAACGAGGTGTGCCCCGAGTGCGGTCACCACTACCGCCTGAGCGGTGAGGCGTGGGTGGAGCTGCTGCTCGATCCCGGCTCCTTCGAGGAGCGGGACACGGGCATCTTCTCGGACGACCCGCTCGAGTTCTTCGACTCGAAGCCCTATCCGCAGCGCCTCGACGCGAGCCGGAAGAAGACGGGGCTCGAGGACGCGATGATGGTGGGGGAGGGCGCCCTGGACGGCCGGCCGCTCCAGTTCGGGTGCTTCCTCTTCCGCTTCATGGGCGGCTCGATGGGCTCGGTCGTGGGCGAGAAGATCACCCGCATGTTCGAGCGCGGCGTCGAGCGGAACCAGCCGGTGGTGCTGCTCAGCGCGTCCGGCGGCGCCCGCATGCAGGAGGGGGTGCTCTCGCTCATGCAGATGGCCAAGACGGTCGGCGCGCTCAGGCGGCTCCGCGAGGAGGCCAACCAGCCCTTCATCAGCGTGCTGCTCAACCCGACCACGGGCGGCGTGGCGGCCAGCTTCGCGCTCCTCGGGGACGTGAACATCGCCGAGCCCCGCGCGCTCATCGGCTTCGCGGGCCCGCGCGTGATCGAGAACACGATCCGCCAGAAGCTGCCCGAGGGCTTCCAGCGCTCGGAGTTCCTGCTCGAGCACGGGATGATCGACATGATCGCCGAGCGCCACCAGATGCGCGCGACCGTGGCGCGCGTCCTCAGCCACCTGCTCGACTGAAGGCTCGCTTGAGGACTCGCCCGCGATGAGCGCCTACGAGCGCGCGCTCCGGGAGCTGTACGCGCTCTCGGCGCGCGGCATCGAGCCCGGGCTCGAGCGGGTCCACGCCGCGCTCGCCCGCCTGGAGCTCCCGGGCGAGCGCCTGCGCGTCGTTCACGTCGCGGGCACCAACGGCAAGGGCAGCGTCACCGCGATGGTCGCGGCGGGGCTCGGCGCGCATCGGACGGGGCGCTTCACGTCGCCGCACCTCCACCGCCTGACCGAGCGCGTCACGATCGAGGGCGCGCCCGTGACCGACGCGGAGCTCGTCGAGGCCTGGGACTGGGTCAAGGCGCGGCTCGCCGGGGGGCCTCGCCTGACCTTCTTCGAGACCATGACCGCGATCGCGTTCGAGCTCTTCCGGCGACGCGAGGTGGATGTCGCGGTGCTGGAGACGGGGCTCGGCGGGCGACTGGACGCGACCAACGTGATCGAGGCTCCCGTCGGCTGCGCGATCACCCGGGTCGGGCTCGACCACGTCAGCTGGCTCGGGGACGACCTCGACTCCATCGCGCGCGAGAAGGCGGGCATCTTGAAGCCCGGCCGCTGGGCGGTGATCGGCGAGATGCCGGAGGAGGCCGCGGCGGTGATCGCGGCGCGCGCGAGCGAGATCGGCGCGCCCCTCGAGCGGGCGTTGGCGGAGCCGGGCGAGGCGCCGGCGCACGTGCGGGAGAACCGCGCCATCGCGACCGCCGTCTTGCGTCGGCTGCGCGCCGAAGGCTTCGTCGTCGACGAGGCGCGCGCGCTGGCCACGCGCTGGCCCGGCCGCCTCGAGGAGATCGACGACGTGCTGCTCGACGCGGCGCACAACGAGGACGGCTGTCGCGCCCTCGCGAGGGTCCTCGAGGCCGAGGGCGCGGCGCGCACGCTGATCTTCGGGGCCATGAAAGACAAGGCCTGGCCCGCGATGCTGGACGCGCTGACGCCCTTCGTGTCGGACATCGTCTACGCGCAGGCGGGCCTCTCGCGCGCGGAGGAGCCGGCCCGCTTCGCCGAGCACCGCCGGGGCCTCATCGCGGCCTCCCCCGTCGACGCGCTCGAGCTGGCGCGCGCCGAGGGGCGGCCCATCGTGGTGGCCGGGAGCATCTTCCTCATGGCGGAGCTTCGCGCGGCGTTGCTCGGGCTCGAGGTCGATCCCCCCATCGCTCTGTAGCCCCCTCCGACTGTCCGCTTCCGTCATCGAGAGTGGCGCGTCAGCGCCGTTAGCAGGCCGTTGAAGTACCGAGCCCGAAGGATCTCGGAGCGCGACGGCCCGGTTCTCGGTTCGGGGCGACGAGGAAATGCTTCAGCATTTTCGAGGAGACACGGGCCGAGAGACGGGTCGTCCCGCCCGAGAGACGAGGA